>JACMKU010000083.1 GCA_014379965.1 Chitinophagaceae bacterium | reverse complement strand
GCCAACTGAGCAGTACCATCAACATTAACCGTACGAAATTCTGTCATAGGGTCAGCTGCGTGGTCATCCATTATGTGGACCCGCGCCGCCAGGTGAATAATTGTGTCCACGCCTGTTAAGGCGTGAGTCCACGGGGTATTTCTCCCAAGTGGCTCCACTGTCACCGGCTCCACCTTATCAGCCAGACATGAAGGGCTTTCAGATTCCAGCAGAGTTCCACGAACATTCCAGCTTTCTGAGATTAGACGCATGCAGAGAAATCGGCCCACAAATCCAGATGCGCCGGTGACCAGAACTGTACCTTTCATCTAACTTTCTCCATTTGGCCTAGAACCCTTCACAATCATGTGCCTGCAACCAACTCTCTCATCCACCCATCAAGTCTATCAAGGAGCATTTCACGGTCGAAGTTTGCTTCATAGTATTCCCTGCCGCTAGCTCCCATTTTTTTTCGCTCAGCCTCAGAAGTTTCGTGCATTCGCAAAACAGCCTGGGCGAGCGCCTCTGGTGCTCCGGCCGGGCAGGTAAAACCAGCACCTGCTTCTTCGATAATATTCGCACCTTCGCCGTCCAGTGCAGCGACAACAGGCCTACCACAAGCGAGATACGATTGAATCTTGGAGGGGATGGTCAAGGCGAAAATCGGTTCTTTTTTCAAGGTTACGAGCAGGGCGTCGGCATGTAAGAAAAAGGCCGGCATGGCTTCTAGTGGGTGTCGACCCATAAAGTGAACGTTACTACTCAAGCCGCGCGCCTTCACCTCTGTTTCTGACCAGCCACGCATTCGTCCGTCGCCAACAATCACCCAATGAATATCTTTATACCCTTTCAATCTCTCTGCCGCGGCGATGATGGTTTCAAAATCCTGGGCAGCGCCTATGTTGCCGGCAAACATGATCTTGAACCCTTCAGGTAACGGCGGAATTGGTGTCGCTGCTGACGAAGGCGCAGTGAATAAATTTTCAGCACTATTTGGGAAGAAAAAGATTCTATCCCTTGCGCCACCTTGCCGTTGAATCGAATTGGAAAAAGACTTGGCCTGAATAAGTATCCTATCACAGCGCTGGTAAATGAATCTAACCAGACTTGCAACCAAGGCTAAAACTTTTTTAGATTTTACAGCGCCGGTAGCTGATAAGCTTTCCGGCCATAGATCCTGTACCCAAAACAGTAATGGAGCGGATTTAAGCTTTTTGAAAATTAGAGCTGGTATACCGACAGTAATCGGAGATGGTTCAAATACAAAGATCTGGTCAAATTTCCCCTTACAAAGCAACGGCCCCAAAATACTCGCTGCTACGGCGAAGGAGATATAGTTCAGTGCCAAACGTATTCCCCCACCCTTTCCCCTGGAAATAAGCGGTACCCGCACCACCTTGACACCATGGTACTCCTGCTGCTTATTAAAATATCCGAATCCCTTGAAAAATGATCCATCAGGATAGTTGGGCACCCCGGTCAACACCGTCACCTGATGACCGCGTTCAAGCAGCCCCAACGCCAGGTCGTTGATCCGAAAGTTCTCCGGCCAAAAGTATTGAGTAACAATTAGAATGCGCATCTAGGTGGATTTCTTCCAAACAGTTCGATTGACATAATCGGTATAGCTGAGGATGATACGCAACACTTTTTGTGAAACGTTATCTACATCATAATCCACGACAGTCTTGAAACGACTAGAAGATTCTGCAAACTGGGAGGTCACCACCTCAATGGATTTCAATACCGTTTTCGCCTCAAGGCCACACATGATCAAGGTCCCTTCGTCCATCCCCTCCGGCCGTTCGTGGGCCTGACGAATAGTCACCGCAGGGAAACCGAGAATGGATGATTCTTCTGTTATGGTCCCACTGTCGGATATTACACAGGCTGCGTTCATCTGCAACTTCACATAGTCTAGGAAACCAAGTGGTTTAAGAAATTGGATTCGTCTATCCAGACCTGCAGCCCCTTTTTCCTCGAGTCTTTTCCGAGTGCGAGGATGAGTGGAGACAATCACCGGTTTATCATGCCCCTCGGCAATGGCGGAAAGCGATTGCAGCAGATTGTTGAAGTTAATCTCACTGTCTACGTTTTCCTCGCGGTGTGCGCTTACCACAAAGTAATCGTGCCTCTGAAGTTGCAGCCGCGTCAACACGTCAGAGCCTTCTATCTGCTCACGGTGATGGGCAAGCACCTCCTTCATGGGAGAACCGGTCTTCATAACCGTTTCAGGACGCAGTCCCTCTGCCAGCAGATACCGGCGAGCATGTTCGGTATAGGTCATGTTGATATCGCTGATATGGTCAACGATTTTACGATTAATCTCCTCCGGCACGCGTAGGTCAAAGCAGCGATTGCCTGCTTCCATGTGAAAAATTGGGATCTTGCGACGTTTAGCAGCGATTGCCGCAAGACAGCTGTTGGTGTCGCCCAGAAGAAGTAGGGCGTCCGGTTGCTCTTTGGCAAACACTTCATCCGCCTTAGCGATCACGTTACCGATGGTTTGGGCTACGTTTTCGCCGACCGCGTCCAGAAAATAATCCGGTTTCCTTATCCCTAACTCACTGAAGAATATACCATTCAGCTCATAATCATAGTTTTGACCAGAATGTACCAGGATATGGGTCACATGCCTGTCGAGTTCGCTGATAACCCTACTCAGCTTGATGATCTCAGGTCGTGTGCCGACTATAGTCATTACTTTTAATGCCATTATTTGACAACCTCTTCTAAAAAGAAATAATGCTACTAGTTGCGGCTCTCATACCAAGTTTTATTTGCGTCGTAATCGAGGTACATGGCATCAACCAGCTCATGCCAAGATGGAGGAACATACCCAGTCAACGCACGAAATCTTGAGGAATTAATTGAGCGATCGAGTACAAAGTCACTGTAAGGTTCGATGGTGATTTGCTTATGATATCTTTCAGCCACGACCTTCAGTAATTCATATTTGGATATAGGGTCAGAGGAAACATGATACAAACCTGTTAAGTCTTCATTCGGAAGAATAT
>JACMKU010000005.1 GCA_014379965.1 Chitinophagaceae bacterium | reverse complement strand
GTCAAACCCATCGAGCATTTGCCAGGCCTTCTCAACCAGGCCGTTCACTTCATATGCATTGGACATGTCAGCGCTGATGATATCAGCAAGCCCGCCCGCAGCTTGTATTTCGTCTGCTACGCCCCGTGCCTCACTGATCTGTTTATGATAATGTATCAGTACCTGCACGCCCGTTAGTGCCAGTCTTATTGCAATAGCTTTCCCAATACCACCAGAGGCGCCGGTAATCAATGCCTTTTTGCCTTTCATTTCAATCATAAAAAGTTTTTATAGTCCACCAACAATCGGAAACCAATCCGGTCTCTTTGGATCCTGGTGAAACCGGGCGTAATAATCGCCCATTTTTTCAAAGTACTTCTCATAATGCTTCATTTTATCTTCGTCTAGCTGCACGCCGAGGCCGGGACCTTTTGGTACCGCAATACAACCGTTCTCATATTCCAGTAAACCACCTTCGATGATATCATCTGTCAGATAATGGTAATGGGCATCTCCTGCGAAAGTCATGGATGGTATAGTGGACGCGGTATGTAACATGGCCGCCAGCTCGATCCCGAATTCAGCACCACTATGCATCGAAATTCCTAAGTTGAATGTATTACAAACTGCAGCGAGATCTTTTACCCCGCGCGGTCCTTCCCAATAGTGTATATCTGTAAGCACTATATCCATAGAACCCATACGGATTGCTGGCGCCAGGTCCTCAAACTTTGCAGGAAACATATTTGTTGCAATCGGAATCCTTATTTGTTTTCTTACTGCTGCATTGCCTTCAAGACCCCAGGATGGATCTTCAAAATACTCGATGTTCAGTGGCTCAAGGCGGCGACCAATGTTTACGGCAGTAGCAACGGACCAGACTCCATTAGGGTCGATCCTAAGTCCGAACTCGTCCCCCAGTTGTTGCCGGCACAGTTCCAGTACTCTTGCCTCCTCGGAAGGCTTCATCACGCCAGCCTTCAGCTTCATGGAATTAACACCTAGTGTTTCATGTAATTCAACGCAATGAGCGGCCAGATCCTCTGCCACCGAATCATCACCACCACCCGGCCGGTCATATCGCCAGAACAGGTAACCAATCATTGGCACCTTATCACGGACTGAGCCTCCGAGCAAATCACTTAATGGCCTGTTTAATATTTTTCCCTGTATATCGAGGCAGGCCATTTCTATAGCCGCGTATAAACGGGCATTCGACATATAGTAAATACTACGCAGCACCTTGAGCTTTATGACTTCAAGATGAAACGGATCTAAACCTAATATTCTCGGCTTGAGTTTCTGAAGAGCGTCACGTTGGTCGCCTCCCCCGACTTCCCCAAGCCCCGTGATTCCTTCATCGGTTAAAACCTCCAGAATGGTGCGCAGTAAGTACCCCGGATGAACACCAGTGTTATGGCGAAGCTGGGCATTCAGGGGAATCGCTACACACCTGGTTTTTATATCAATGATTTTCATAATCAGTAATAGATAAGACTCAGTTTTCCTAATTAGTACCCACAACCGGTTTCATGACTTTTGAATAAGGCCGGATTTACTAACGTCACCGGACAAACGCAGATTCATCTTTGTAACTTTCTTTCCCTGTTTTATAGTCACTTCATAATTCCCGAAAAATCCCCTGAATGAGAACTTGTCTTTCCCGCTGACAGTAGTACTTATGTTTGTTTTCCATTCTTCGTTAATTAACCTGGTCAACTCATTATATGAAGGCTTCACAGAAAAATTATTATTCAGTAAGCCGCCATTCCATTTGTCTTCGCCCTTTACCGCCGTTCCATCAACAAGGTTCCACCATATGATTGCTTCTACGGAGGGATGACTGAACCATAGCCTGTAAAAGTTTCGCGTTAATTTGGCCTGTATCAGTTGTCCCTGCGGGTTAAACGGCAGCGTTGGAATAGTTATCTCCGAAATATGCAGGGGCTTGTTAAACCGGGCGTATAAGTCGAGCGCTGCAAATAGCTGTCCTGGCGTCATAGCTGTTCCTGCTGTTACATTTTGATGTAGTTGCTCGCTGAAAAAATGAAACTGCATTCCGATTGCATCAATTTTGCATTTCCTCAAAAGGAGATTCTCAATAAGCATATAATAAGGACTATACTCCTGCTGGTTATTCTGCCATACAGATGTGACTTCGTTGATCATGAGCTTCGTGGATGCAGGAAAAAACTTCATAGCATCCTGAAACGATTTATAGACAAAGTCAGTCGGCATCGCAACATTGGGAAAGTAATGAAGCGCCTCATTCACTACATCCCAGGTGGCAATTTCCTTTCCATATTTCTCCCCTATGTCACGAATTCGATTTGTTATGAGTTGTTGTATCTCCATGGTATCCTTTGGCATCCAGGTTGGGACTGAATGGGTGGGATTGTTCCATACCAGTGTATGACCTTTTGGGGTTATGTTATACTTGCGACAAAATTCAAGAACAACATCAGGTGGGGGTCTGCGATATACTTTTTCACTATTGGCAGTATAACGAAGTACTCCACGCGTTGGCTCCAGTGTTTGCCAATAAAAAGGGACCGCTGCAAGATTGAATATTCTTGCAAAGGAGTCCTCATATTGCTTATTCCGGGCCTCACTTTCCATTCCCTTAACCATAAAAGCATTTGCGCCAAATTGAAACTCATGGCTAATCTGCCTTACTATGATTTCAGAACTTCCTTTGTATGCGGGAATACTAAACCCGATTTCTCCTTTCCTGTTCTTTTCAATTCCGTCCGCAATTCTTTTTTCAATTTCAGCATCTGCCCAAACCGAATCCAGGCGCGTTTGCTGCGCAGGCAGCACCAGGAAAACACCCAGGGAGATAAGCAGCGAAACAAATTTTTTCATGGCTGTTATTATAGTCTGCCCTAAGTCAGCACTCTATTTAGTTATGTATCAAACTGATTATTTGAAATGTTGTTTACGTGACACCTAATATCCGGGGTTCTGATCAGCCACAGGGTCCAACGCTTTGTTATAATTCATTTCCGATAAAGGAATTGGCCATAATAAAAATTTATCCGCAACCGTTAACCCTTTCACC
>JACMKU010000082.1 GCA_014379965.1 Chitinophagaceae bacterium | reverse complement strand
TAACAATTTTACTATCTACGATACCGATGATGCCAAGAGCGTCGTCAAGACGGTGATCAACGAGATGAACCTCGATGATAAACACTATAAACCAAGTACAATATACAATCGAATCTCCTCTGCAAAAAATGCATTGGTGGGACCAGTAGAATATTCCAACGACTATTATCTACAGCAGGAAGACACGCGCTCCAACAGGCCCGCCATCGCACAGATTTATGCCGCATATGTTCAACGCTGTTTTAAGAACGGCGCGATGGACTTCGACGACCTGCTTCTCAAGTTCTATGAGCTGCTAAAGAATTTTCCCGAGAGCCTCAGCAAGTACCAGCACAAGTTCAAATATATCCTCATCGATGAGTACCAGGATACGAATCCCGCCCAGTACGAGATCATAAAACTGTTGGGGGCCATGCATGAAAATGTGTGCGTGGTAGGCGATGATGCCCAGAGCATCTATGGTTTCCGCGGGGCCACTATCGAGAATATTCTTCAATTCCAGAAAGACTACGACGACGTGAAAGTGGTCAAGCTTGAACAAAACTACCGGAGTACGCAGAGCATCCTCCACGTGGCCAACGAGATCATTAGTAACAATAAAGGCCAAATAGAAAAGGTACTGTTTACGGAGAACGCCGAAGGCGAGAAAATTCGACTCGTCCGCACAATGACAGATAACGAAGAAGGTAAATTCGTAGCAGATACAATCCAGGAACAAAAACTGCGAAACCACTATAATAATAAGGACTTCGCAATTCTTTACCGTACCAATGCCCAGAGCCGCGCGTTTGAAGAAAGCCTTCGAAGGATGGGTATAGCCTATACGATCTATGGTGGTATTAGCTTCTACCAGAGAAAGGAAATCAAGGACCTCGTGGCCTACCTCCGCATGTTGGTAAATCCTAAAGATGAGGAAGCATTAAAGAGGATCATCAACTTTCCTGCAAGAGGCATTGGTAAGACGACAGTCGATAAGGCCATACTCGCCGCTAACGAAAATAATATTTCAATGTGGGAAGTCCTCGAGAATGGCCCACGATTCGGATTCAAGGCCGGCACGCTACAGGCGATCGAGGAATTCGTGATCATGATAAAGAGCTTCGCAAGCATGTTGAACACGAAGAACGCCTACGAGGTCGCCTTCCACGTTGGCAGGCAAACCAATATCGTCAAGGAACTCTTCAACGATAAAAGTACAGAAGGGGTACAACGATACGAAAACATACAGGAGCTACTGAATAGTATAAAAGAATGGACTGAGAGTCCCGACAGCGAGGAAGGGGAAGTTGGCGATAAAGGACTCGGTGCTTACCTGCAACAGATAACTCTGTTGACAGACGCCGATGAAAAGGATCCCAACGCAGATACGGTGAAGTTGATGACGATCCATGCCGCAAAAGGTCTGGAGTTCGGTTGTGTTTTTGCTGCAGGTCTCGAGGAAATGCTGTTTCCAAATGCAATGAGCATCAATACGAGGGAGGAGTTGGAGGAAGAACGTAGATTGTTCTATGTTGTCATCACCCGAGCGAAAAGCAAGTTGTGGATCACCTACGCAAACACGCGATATAAGTTCGGTTCGCTCGTTCAGAATGAACCCAGCCGCTTCATTGGCGAATTACCCGATCAATATATAGATAGGAGTTTCGCCGGAGGCGGATCGCGCAACCAGGGTGGTTTCGGATCTTCCGCGTTTGACAGGATGAATAAGGGCTTCGGTGCATCGTCGAACGGTGGCTGGGGCTCTAAGACACAAACGGAAAATAAGAAGCCAACCTACCTGACTCCGTCGACACGTCAACAAACGAAAGAGCATGTGCCATCCCCCGATTTCGTTGCGAGTGATACATCGCAACTCCAGGTAGGACAAAAAATCGAGCACCAGAAATTCGGCTTCGGGGAAGTAACGAAAATGGAGGGTGCCGCCCATAATCCCGTAGCTACTGTAAAGTTTGAATTGAACGGTGAAAAAAAGATCATGCTTAACTACGCGAAATTGCGAATTATAGGATTAGCCGGGGAATCATAATAATTTCATGCATGTCCAAATCTGGGAAATCAGCCTCTAACACGAAGGAAAAGAATACGCCCGCATCATTCTGGAAATGGTTTACCGCCAATCATAAGCGGTTTAAGCACATCGAGAACCTCGCGGAAGACAAGGCACACGAACAATTGAACCAAATCGTGGACCAGTTGAAGAATTATAATCCCTGGTTCAAAGCGTTGATCGGAAAATACGACGATACTACTAGCGAACTGGTAATTACCGCCGATGGTGACATTGCATTATTCGTAAAGGTGGAGGAGCTAATATCACAGGCGCCCCAGGTGAAAGGATGGCGATTCACTGCGCATAAGCCTCCGATGGGATTCGACGACATAAGCATCGAGATGTTTGGCAAGGCATTTAATGAGCATACAGTAAAATTTTACCCCCTTATAGAAGAAGCCTATCCTGATATGGTATCCGCCGTGTTCACACACAAAGATTACAATGAGCAGGAAGAGGACGATTTTCAAACTGCGACCGCCATCTATATTCAGAATGCGCTTGGAGAATTGAATACCGTCCTCCATCTCGATCATTTCGAGACCGGCCCCGAACCAGAGGACAAGTCCGAGCTAATACCGGTAACCAAACTCGGTGATTATCTAAATTGGCGCGAGAAAGAATTTGTTGAAAAATATGATCACGCAACCATTGAATCACCGGAGGATACTTATCATTCCATCGAGGGCGAGGATGAGGAAGGGAATGTGATGATGGCGATTGCCGTGACATCGTTAAAGGACTGGCCTTACAAGCCCGTATTTCCCTGGTGGGTAGGTGTCCAAATGGAGTATACTGAGGCTGAACACGGCCTGCCGGGCGAAGAAACATTGCGACTGTTGCATGATACAGAAGAAAAGATTGTCACCCTTCTCACAGAGAAACAGGATATCGTCTATGTGGCGAGTAAGACCTATATGGGTTGCAGGACCGCTTATTTCTACGCAAAAAATTTCAAGCAACCTTCCCTACTGATGCACAAATTCGCCGAGGAGTTTGATGGTGAATTAGCACTGGGCTTTTTCATCGAAAAAGACAAGTACTGGCAGAAGGTGGATGAGTTTTATGAAGTAGAGGAGACAATCGATCCAGAGGAAGAGGAGGAGTGAGACCTCAAGTGAATAGTGAGTAGTGAATAGTGAGTGCCCCCCGTTTTTAGTAATTTTCAAATGTAAGCGACCCACTCACCACTCACTATTCACTACTCACTAAAATTCATCCCAGTACCTTAAGGACTTCATTCCTAAACAGCTTACCAATCGGTATCTCCGTATCATGTATCTCGATCAACTCGGAGGTGAATGATTTTATATGGCGGGAAGAAACAATGTAAGAACGATGGCTTCGTATAAAGTCTTTTTCCGGAAGCATTGCCTCAACTGAACTGATTGACTGCTTGGTAATAATGGTACCCGTGGCAGTGATCACCTTAATGTAATCCTTCATACTCTCGATGTATAGGATATCATTCAGCATCACCTTGATCATCTTTCGATCGGCGCGGAAATAGACGAAAGAGTCTGTTTTCCTGTCGTCCTGTGCCGGATTGGCATCGCTCTTAAAAGTAGAATGCTGGTACGCCTTGTTTACGGCCTTCAGAAACCGATCGAAGGGAATGGGCTTCATCAAATAGTCAACTACGTCCAATTCATATCCTTCGAGGGCATATTCTGAATACGCGGTCGTAAAGATCACCTTAGGTGGATTCTTTAAAGTCTTTAGGAAATCATTCCCATTTAACTGCGGCATCCGGATGTCAAGGAAGATGAGGTCTACTTCCTGCTGCTGTAGTAGTGCGAAAGCCTGCAGCGCATTGCCACATTCGCCGGACAATTGGAGGATGGGTACCTGCTCAATATAGCGACGAATGATCTGCCTTGCTAGCGGTTCATCGTCTACGATTAGACACCGTATGGTATTTATATCATGCATGAATCAATTCGCTGTTAGGCTTTACAATCGGAATCTTTCGCTGCCCCAGTTCTAACTTTAAGTTGACGATGAATACGTCTTCCTCTGGAGTGATAATCAATTCATGTTTCCCTGGGTACAATATCTCAAGCCTTTTGCGGACGTTCTGCACGCCGATACCCGATGCGCCGTCCGTTTGCGCTTCAGCAGTCTTTCCATTGACCAGTTTCATATTCATTTGATTCCCCCTGATGCTGATATGAAGACTGATCCAGGGTTGTTCCAGCATATGGCTGGTGCCATGTTTGAAACAGTTTTCTACCAAGGGTAATAATAGCAAAGGTGCTATTTGCAGATCATTAGAATTGGCAGGCAGGTCCAGGTGAAGGTCCAGCTTATTATCATACCTGATCTGCTCTAGCGAAATGTAGTCTTTTATCATCTTCAATTCCTTTGACAAAGGGACGAGCGGTTGATTACATTCATAAAGTATGAAACGAAGGATGTCCGACAAGCCAGAGACGAGCTTCGAGGCTACGGGGGAGGTATTTTGAGTATAAGAATAGATGTTATTTAGGGTATTGAACAGGAAATGAGGATGAACCTGCGCTGTCAACAACTGCAGTTGCGACGCAATGTTTTCTTTTTGTAATTGGAGGTTGCGCTGCTCTTTCATGTACCAATACTTCATCAACTTGATGGAGGCGGCGAGACCACCGATGGTAATGGCGCCCCTAAGACCGGCTAATAGTGACAGATAGAATGCCAGTGGGGCAGGATACCTTAAAAAGTCTGCATAATCGGTTGCAAACAAGGACTGGCGAATGGGTGGTAGCACATAAAGCCCAATCAACGCGGATATACAGGCAGTAAGAAAGAATAAAATCAACACCAGGGCTACGCCGGTTACGTAGCGTCCCTTCAATACAAACTTCGGTATCACGACGTACATCAGTGTATAGGAGAGAAACATATGCGGAGCGAGAAAGAAAAACGCATCCGTCATGGAGATAGGTAAGCGTTTATAGTGGGGGAAGAGAGTTACTCCCGAAGTATAGGCATAGAGTATTGCCGAGAACAGCCACCAGGACATCCATAAGGCGACGTGCCTTTCGATGCGGTACTTACTTTCGTTGGAAAATATGAACGGGTATTGTTGCATGTGAACTGTCATAAAATTACGAACCTCAGTTCTCTCCTGCACATGGAAAGTATGGATTGTCGTCATACGGTTGATTTTTGGCGACGAACGTGTTTTAGCGAAATATCCTAAAGGTCCAATATGCAATAGACAATAGGCAATAGCCAAAATTTAACCTCGCTATTGCCTATTGTCTATTGCCTATTGCCTGTTTATCAAAGCATCCTTGCCACATACTCCTTCTCCTCCTCTGGTGTTTTCCGCAGTTCCCAGGCTACAACTGAAGTTTCTAATACTTTCTTCAGTTTCATCTTTACCTGGCGCTTTTGGAGGTTGAGCCTTACTCCCTTGACTGTTTCTTTGTAAATAAGGACATGGTCATTATTGTAGAACCGTATGATTTGATCTTTTGGAGTTTTGATATTGCTTTCTACAACCCAATAACCTTTGTCAGACACCCATTTAGGATGTGTAGATACGTTTGAAGATTTCTCCTGGGCATTGCAGGCGAAGGCTATCAGGGAGACGATGACTGCCGTCAATAGTGTTCTGGAATACTTTTTCATGGCTTAAAGTTTTATTGATGAGGAATAAAACTACTCGATGAAAATGCCGGCAATCTTCAATTACGACGAGCCGACCTAGAGCAACGACAGAATGGAGAAAGGAATAGACAAGAAAGAAAAAGACAGGAAAACGCAGTTCGTCGACGCCGAAATCACTACAACCACACGTGATTATCCCGCTTTTTTGAAGGCAGAATCAATTTGTTGTGCACAGAATTGAGAATTGGAACAGCATTTGCCATTGCAGGGTTGAAATCCCTCTTCCCTTTGAAAAATAAAAACCTGTGAGTTATGAGTAGCGAAAAGATCGACTATGCGAATCAGACGGGTTGTTACCTCACCTTTGCAACGGTAGACTGTGTGGATATATTCATCAGGCCGGTGCACAAGCAGATTATAGTCCACTCCTTAAATCATTTCATTGAGCATAAAGGCCTCTCCGTATTTTCCTGGTGTTTGATGACGAATACGCTACATCTTCTCACCCAGGTAAGAGACAGTTTTGTTTTGAACGAACTGGAGAAAGAATTTAAATGCTTTACTACTAAGAAAATCCTTGAGGCAATTGACACCGAGTCCTCCGTCCGCCGTGGGTGGCTATTGGATCGATTAAAGAAACCCAAGCACTCATGGAACCGTACCGTCGACTACCAGGTATGGCAGGAATCAAAAAGTCCGGGCCTCGTCGATCTCAATGATACAAATACCCTCGTTGACATTTTTGAAACGATTCACTCTTTGCCTGTCCGCGACCGAATCGTGGATACGGATTGCGAATTCCTCTATAGCTCTGCGCGCGACTATGCAGGCATGCAAGGGCTGGTGGAAATAACTAAACTCCCCATCATCGACCAACTTGTCACTGTTGATATGACGAGCAGCTTCTTTGGAAAATTCGTTCGCTATTGACATGGGCCAAGCTTCTAAGGGACAATAAGGATAGCATTTGAATTAACACTTTAAGCAGTTCACAGCGATTATATTTGCGGGACTTAGCGTATAAATCGACCCTGCTTAATGTCGTCCCGTCGAAAAAAGAAACTCCTCCGCTGGATCCTGATTATCACCGTTGCCGGATTGGTAGCGCTGGTCAGCGTATTAGCACGTCGCTGGTGGATGTACCAGCAGGCTAAGAGTACCCGGTATGCGGAATTCGGTATATCTATTCCTGGCGAGTATGCCATCCACGGCATAGATGTGTCCCGCTACCAGGATATCATCGCCTGGGAAGAGGTGAAGGCAATGAGCGTACACAATATAAGAATGGGCTTCGCATTCATCAAGGCGACGGAAGGGATTGGAAGCGCTGATCCACAGTTTCGACGCAACTGGAAGAAGTCTCGGTCACACGATGTGGTGCGTGGCGCGTATCATTTCTTCATCGCTTCGAAGGACGGAAAGATGCAGGCCGAAAACTTCATCAAGCGAGTAGATATCGAACCAGGTGACCTTCCCCCTGTACTCGACGTGGAGCAACGAAATGGCGTAAGCGCTGCGCAACTTAGGAAAGAAGTAAGGAAATGGCTCAGCACTGTAGAACTTCACTACGGAGTGAAGCCAATCATTTATACCAACGTCGATTTCTATGAACAAAACCTGGGAAGCGAGTTCGACAGCTATCCCCTGTGGGTGGCGCATTATTATGAAGATGAGCAGCCGCGAATCAAGAGGGATTGGATTTTCTGGCAGCATAATGACCAGGGAAGGGTGAATGGGATCATGCCGAAGGTGGATTTTAATGTGTTTAAGGGAGATTCTATTGCATTTCGAGCGATGCTGGTGCGATAGTTTTGGTTTCTCGCAAAGACGCAAAGATTCGCAAAGCCGCCAAGAAAACATGAATTCTTAACAGCTATATTTTCTTTCCGGAAATCTTTGCGCCTTTGCGAATCTTTGCGTCTTTGCGAGAAACCTAAATTGAGTAACATGGAACAAGGCTGGGATCCCGAAGTGAAGAAGTTCTTTCGAAAGATACTATCTTCCTTTTCGATGGGCCTACTGTGGATGCTGGCCGCCATGTTGGCCGGGCTTTACTTCCGGCTGGCTTATAGGACCGACATCCCCGTAGTCTATAACATTCTCTTTTACGTATGTCTCGTGGGCTCGCTTCTATTTCTCCTCTTCTACCTGTACAGGATATGGAAAAAATAACTTTTGTTCCATCAAAATTGTAAGACAGTTGGCATTTCACATGAGCAATTTGGATTATTTTAGAAATCAGATATGTTCATATGGAGCTAAAACCATTCAGTAAACGCATTTTTCTCATTGGAACATTAGTTATTTGGGCTGTCAAATTCTGGATTCGCCCAATGCATTGGTTCGATGGATCTGGTAGATTTATTCTTGGCATAGCGCCGAATCTCCTCGGATCCTTTCTCATTCCCTTCGCGGCTTATTGGTTCTTCATTGGCAGGGATCACCTGGTCGCCCGCATTTTCCGGATACATTCACTATATGATCTGCGTGTTGTTTGCCTTGCGGGCTTCGGCATGCTTATCGTGAATGAATACTTGCAACTCATTCCTTTCTTCGGTCGCACATTTGACCTGTACGACATTCTCTTTTCTTCAGTTGGGTTAACCGCTTCCTATTTCGTCTTTGGAGAAATAAAACGGAGGAGCGTGGAACGAGAAAATTCGTTGGGCAAACTCTGACTGGAGGGAGAAGTTTGAACCACATAGACACATAGATACATAGAGTTTCACATAGAATCTTGTCCTTCCCCAGCAAATACATCATACCTATGTGCATGCCTATGCATCTATGTGGTTCAAAACCGAACTTCGGTTTCTTTGACGTGGACCCTCAATGATTACAATCATCAGCGTGAGCGTGATTGTGCACCCTGCAATACCTGAAATTCAATAGATGCGCGACTACGATCAAAGTCACCGCGGGGACCATCAGCCAGGTCTCGTAATGGACGTAGATTAGTTTCAGCACCAACAACGCAATCCCTACTGCAAACAACGCAAATGGGAGAAGGCTATGGTGATGCTTTCGATATCCATGGTAGAAGGAGTAGCTACCAATGGCGAATGCAAGCATCACCATGATAGACTCGAAATACAAATTATGGATGATGTTGACCCCGAATAATGGGAGAGTTGACATGAACATGGGTAGCAGGGCACAATGGATGGCGCAAGCCAGCGAAGAGGTGATTCCCAATGCGTCCCAATTGATCCTAAGCTTCATGAAGAGGGCAAAATTAGGAAAAAAGCAACATTGTTGCAAAATATTAATCGGGTAGGAATATGATTTAACTTTGCCCTTCAACAATCACCATATGTCGAAGAAGAACTGGGTTTATATTGGATTTTTTGCCGTGCTCGTCCTCTGTTTTTATTTCGTGTTGACGGCGCTAATCCCCGATTTTGGCAAGCGCAGTGTCCCGCCCATCAGCTATGTCAGACCTTTTTCCTTTACCGATCAGGACGGAAAGACCTTCACGAACAAAAATGTGGAGGGAAAGGTATACGTGACCGAGTATTTCTTCACCACATGTAAAGGGATCTGCCCAATCATGAATACCAATATGAAGACGGTTTATGACAAGTTCAGGGACAAAAAGGATTTTCTCATTCTATCCCACACCAGCGATCCGGATGTTGACTCACCTGCAAAGCTGAAGGTCTATTCCGACTCACTCGGAGTATCCTCATCAAACTGGGTGTTTTTGACGGGGCGTAAAGACAGCTTATATAACGCGGCAAGGATCAGTTATGTGATCGATAACCCGGATAATAATCTCGTCAATATCAATGACCAGTTTTTGCATTCCCAGAACTGGGCACTCGTTGACAGGAATGGTGATGTAAAGAAGATTTATGACGGTCTCAAGAAGGGCGAAGTGAACGATCTGATCAGGGACGTAGAAAAACTCCTCGGGAAATAATATTTTAAAGTGAAAAGGCTTTCGATATGCATGAAGAAATAAAAGATATCCTGAAGCGAAACAACCTCAGCGTTACAGGGAGTCGTGAGAAGATACTTAGTCTTTTTCTCAGCAAGGCCGGCGCGCTCGCTCACGGCGACATCGAAAAGAAAGCAGGTGAAAAGTTTGATCGGGTCACCGTTTACCGCACGCTACAGACCTTTGTAGATAAGGGGATCATACATGCGATACCCACGGCTGACAATTCAATACGATATGCATTATGCAAAGACGATTGTTCAGGCGGCCATCATCACGATCATCATATACATTTCGTGTGCAATCATTGTGGGAACACCTACTGCCTCGATGACGTAGTGACACCGGAGGTGCGTTTACCTAATGGGTACACTACCTCTCAGATCGAAGTGGTGGTGGAAGGGACCTGCAAGGCTTGTAATAAATAAAAAAAGAAGCCCTCGTGTAGAAACACGAGGACTTAGGTTAAGGCTCTGATTAGTAGCTATTTTAAATCAACCTTTTCGAACTCTTTCAGCGGTTGATGTGTTGCGATTTTCTACTACCAAATATATGTGGTCGTTTTGACATTTGCTAATCCGAGGCATACCACTTTGATGGTATTTTTATGATTTCTTCAGGCTGTCTAGCTCACCTTTTACGAATTTCATCAACCCACTGATATAAGCAGGCGACAAATCGAAGCGTAGTCCCGCCGCTTTGAACAATTCAGGCAGTGTACGGGTAGCGCCAAGATCCAACGCGGTTATGTAATTGTTAATTGCAGACTCAGGCGACTTTTTATACTGTTGCCACAGTCCGATTGCTCCCAGTTGCGCAATTCCATACTCAATATAATAAAACGGCACCTCGAATAAATGAAGCTGGCGTTGCCAACCATACCTGCGATACTCCGCGAGACCTGAGAAGTCGATGACCGGTGATGAGAATTCCTCCAGGATCTCGAACCAACGGGAGGAACGCTCCTCAATGGTGTGCTCAGGATTTTCATATACCCAATGCTGAAACTTATCGATCGTAGCTATCCATGGAAAAATGGTGATGACCCTCTCGAGTTGTTGCTCTTTAGCCCTGAGAAGTTCTTCTTCATCATTGAAGAATACCTGCCAATGATCCATACTGAATAGCTCCATCGACATGCTCGCTACTTCCGCTATCTCCGTTGGATATTCCTTAAATCCATTCAACTCTTCATCGTGTGTAAGGAATGAATGAATAGCATGTCCGCCTTCATGCACCATAGTGGTCACATCATCAAGTTGTCCCGCCGCATTCATAAATATGAAAGGGGCACCGCTTTCGGCCAATGGGCAGTTATAACCGCCGGGCGCTTTTCCTTTCCTACTCTCGAGATCGAGGTGGCCTAGCGACTTCATCTTGCGAAGACAATCCGCGAAGTATGGTCGAAGACGGTCAAAACATTCAATGGTCTTCTGAATCAACTCTTCGCCCGTTTTAAAGGGACGAAGGGGCTGTATGCCTACAGGTTCCGCTTCTATATCCCACGGCCGCAGTTCCGAAAGTCCAAGTTTCTTCTTCTTTTCCTCGTATATCTGGTCCACGAGTGGCATCACGTGCATCTTCACTGCATCATGAAACTGGTAACAATCCTCCTTTGTGTAATCAAAGCGACCAAGCTCGACGAAGCGATAGTCCCTATAGTTGGAAAAATCAGTGTTCAGCGCAACCTGGTTCCTCTTTCGTAGCAATGAAGTATAGAGATCATTTAATGCATCCTTGTCCTGCAAGCGGCGATCAGCAATTTTGCGATATACCTCTTCGCGCAAATTCCTGTCCGGATCTTCGAGAAATTTAGCTGCCTGCTGCAATGTATATTCCTGTCCATTGACAGTTACCGTCATCTTTCCTGAGATCATTCCAAAATGCTGGGCCTCCACATTCATCTCGGCCTGAAGCAGTATGTTCGATTCGCGAAAAAGGTCGATACTCTTCTTTACATTCCGCAGGTAGGTAAAAAACTTGCCCTGGTCCAGCTTGCTGGTGAAGGGAGATTCTACCAATTTGCGGTTGAGAAGGTCAGCATATGGTTGCACCTTCGGCTGGATTTCCATCATGAAGAAGTTGAAAGATTCTTCAAGCGATTTGTTTTCCGTGTCGCACGTCATCTTTATCTGGCGCCAGCATGCATCCTCACTTAGTGCCGACTCCAGCTCACTCATATCTTTCAGCCATTGTTCCAGCGATTCTACCGAATCTACATTCCGATTCACAAGATCCTTGAAAAAAGGCTCAATGCCGTCCCAGCTATTGATAGAAAGATCGGTAGGAAGGAATCGCCTTGGCAACCTTTCAATATCCGCACTGTATTTCATCGTCTGTTGTTATGTTTTAAAAAATAAAAGCCACAAACATCAACATCGTGAAGCTTGCAGCTTTGGTTAATTGTCAAGTACACTATTTTTTCTTCGCAGCAGATTTCTTCTTAGGTGTCTCCTCTTTTGCTTTTGCAGACTTTGTCTCTTTCGTAGCACTCTTGGGTTCTTCCTTCTTCTTGGCCGCCGCTTTCTTTGCAGGTTTCTCTTCCTTCTCTTCCTTCGGTGCTGCCTCCTTCTTTGCCGTCTTCTTAGCAGGCTTCTCCTTAGGCTCTTCCACTTCTACCTCTTCGGATTCTTCTTCTTCCATTGGCTCGGACAACTTGATCTCTATTTTGTTTGCCTTTAAGACTTCAAACCATTTCACCATTTTCTTGAGATCGCTTGGATATACTCTTTCGAAGTCAATTTCTGGAAAAACCTTTTCGAAGTATTTCTTGATAGCACCATTGTCTTTGGTGTCTGGCAGAGAACCGCTTCCTTTTTCCATGGCCTCGAAAATCTCAACAAGGTTAACATTATCAGCCGTGGTATAGACCTCGATACTTTCCAAATGGGAGAAGTTATGTATCCGTGAAGAGGCGAATTTTGTACTATTGTCTTCAAGTGAACGAACGATCGCCCCATCATTTTTACTGCTGATCAATTCGTACAAACCGGGAAGACCGGTTACCGCTACAAGTTTACTATACTCCATATTGCTTTAAATTATTAAGGACGTGCAAGATACTCGAGTTCGGTCAAATGAAAATACTGGGCCAGATATTCCTTATTTTTTCCGGCAGGCTTTCTGTAGCTAGCGGCACGGGTAAGGTCATATTAAGCATTACAGGCTTTTTTCCGAAGGTTGTCCCCGGTTTAAGCGTCTTATTCGATGAAATAATGAATTTTATGAAGCACTTTCGGCTGTTAGTAGTTATGATGATAGGGTCATGCCTCGCCTCTCACTCTCAAAGTATTAAAGGAAAATTACTGGATCTTGTAGACAATCGGCCTCTCGCCGGGGCGACACTCACCCTAACCAGCCTGAAAGATTCTACCACACAGTTTAAACGGCTCGCCGATAGTTCCGGAGTATTCAGGTTCGATGGCCTACCGGTTGATTCGTTCTTCCTCGAGGTAAGTTATGTCAGTTACGAAAACTTCAAGCAGATAGTCGCAACCAGCGATTCCATGCCTGTTACCGAACTCGGGACCCTTTTTGTACCAAAGGAAACCAAGCAGCTTGGGGGTGTGACAGTTGTCACAAAAACCCCGCCGACACAACAAAAAGGCGATACCACTCAATATAATGCAAGCCAGTATAAGGTCAACCCGGATGCGACCACAGAGGATCTCATCAAGAAAATGCCTGGCATTACGGTTGACAAAGATGGCACCGTGACGGCGCAGGGCGAGCAGGTCCGTAAGGTGACCATCGATGGTCGTGAATTCTTCGGAGATGATGCAACAGCCGCACTACGCAACCTTCCATCTGAGATCGTAGATAAGATCCAGGTGTTTGATCGTTTGAGTGACCAGGCGCAGTTTACCGGCTTTGACGATGGTAATTCCCAGAAGGCCATCAATATCGTTACCAAATCCGGCATTAAGAACGGTCAATTCGGTAGGATATATGCCGGCGCCGGCACAGACGAAAGATATTCCGCAGGGGGAAACGTTAGTTTCTTCAAAGGAGATCGCAGACTTTCACTCGTGGGGAATTTCAATAACATCAACCTCCAGAACTTCGCATCCCAGGATCTGCTTGGGGTGACAAGCAGTGGCAACAACAATCGTGGTGGCGGGAACTTTGGCGGCGGAGGTAATCGTGGAGGCGGCTCTGGAAGAGGCGGCCCTGGTGGCGGAGGTGGTGGATTCGGTGGAAGTGAGAACTTCACTGTGGGACAACAGAGCGGGATCAGCACGACCAATGCAGTTGGACTCAATTTCTCCGACAAATGGGGCAAGAAAGCAGAAATACAGGGTAGCTACTTCTTCAACAATAGCAATAATGTGAATGACTTCTCTTCGAGAGAAGAGATACCTGCGGAAAACTATTTCACTAATCAAAAAAGCGCTTCAAGAAGTAATAACTATAATCATAGGATCAACCTTCGATTAGAGTATAAACTGGATTCAAGCAATTCACTAATCATCAGTCCTAGCCTGAATTTCCAGAATAATCGGAGCCAGTCGATGTCTTCCGAGAATTCTTTATATGGGACGAATGATACGGTTAACACATCTACCAGCGACCGCGATGTATTCAGGACAGGATATAATCTGAGGAATAATATTCTTTACCGTCACTCCTTCAAGAAGAGAGGAAGGACTTTTTCTATAAACTTCAATACCTCTTTCAATAAGAATGATGGCGAGACTTATTCAATATCGCACTACCGGTTCTTAGAGAACAATGTCTTGGTCAGTGATTCACTTCAAAATCAATTCACCGATAATCCTACAAGTGGATATACCCTGTCGGGAAACGTTTCATATACTGAGCCACTCACTACGAAGAGCCAGTTACAATTCAACTATTCTCCCAGCTATTCAAAAAACAAAGCTGACCAGCAGACCATGCTGTTCGACGAGCTAAATGGAAAGTATTCCGAGTTCGTTTCTTCCTTGTCGAATAAGTTTGACAATACTACGATCACTCACAATGGCGGAGTTACTTATCGCCTGGGCAATAGCAGGGATAACCAATTCTCGGTAGGTGTAAGCCTTCAGCATTCACAGTTGCAGAGCGACAGGATTTTTCCAACCGTATCAAACGTCGATCAGACTTTTACGAATATTCTTCCAAACCTCCAATGGAGGAAGAAGATATCTGCCAAGTCTAGCGTGAACTTCTTTTACAGGGCCAATACCAATTTCCCGAGTGTAACTCAGTTGCAGGATGTCGTTAATCAAAGTAACCAAGTCAGGATGAGCGTAGGTAATCCTAACCTGAAGCAATCATACAATCACTTCCTCTCTGGTCGTTACACTTTTACGAACACACAGAAAGGCCAGAGTTTCTTTGCTAACATTTTCCTGCAGGCTCAACAGGACTATATTTCCAATGCAACGTTCATCGCAAGGACGGGAGATTCAGTGATTCAGCAGGGAAGTCCTGACGTTATCTTGAAGAAAGGTTCGCAGTTAATAAAGCCAGTAAACCTCGACGGGTATAAGAGCTTCCGTTCATTCTTTACGTTCAGCCAACCAGTGAAGTTCATCAAGTCGAACGTAAACCTGAGTACGGGTTTCTCCTATACGAAGTTTCCGGCGTTGATTAATAACGTCGAGAGCATGACCAACAATTACACTTTCAATACAGGGATAGTAGTGGCGAGCAACATCAGCGAGTTCGTGGATTTTAATTTATCCTACAATGCCAACTTCAATACGGCCAAGAGTACCGCACAGAGTGATGCAGAAGCCGACAAATACATTACGCAGATAGCAGGATTGCAATTTAATATACTATCGAAGAGTGGCTGGTTCGTTCAGAACGATATTAATAACCAGACATATTCAGGTCTTAGTGATGGATTCAATCAGAGCTTCTGGTTGTGGAATGCGGCCGTTGGTAAGAAGTTCCTGAAGAAGAAACAAGCCGAGTTGAAACTGTCGGTATTCGACCTGCTAAAGCAAAACCAAAGTATTATTCGCGAAGTGACCTCAGCATACATACTGGATTCACAGAGTCGCGTGCTTCAGCAATACTTCATGCTAACGTTTACCTACAGCCTCCGGAACTTTGGAAAGCCGCCTGCGGCTCCACAGAGAAGGGATAGAACGCCGGGTAACTTCTGATCGAAAGTAGTGAATGGTCAGTGGTGAATGGTGAGTGGTCAATGGTGAGTGGGTCGTTTACACTTGCAATTGCTATTCACTAGGGAACGGTTGAACCTAAACGACCCACTCACCATTGACAACTGACCACTCACTACTTCACTGTCCAAAGGATTTTTTGCGTAATATCGTCCAAAGCAAAATTCACGGCGATTGGATGAAAGGACCTTAGTAGAACAACTGAAACAAGGCGATGAAACCGCTTTCAAGACCATTGTTGAGACTTGGCAGAATATGGTCTACAACACGGCCTTGGGCATAGTACAAAGTGCTGAGGATGCAGAAGATATCGCCCAGGAAGTATTCGTCCAGGTGTATCAGTCCATCCATGCCTTCAAGGGGGAATCCAAATTCAGCACCTGGCTATACCGGATCACTGTCACCAAATCCCTCGACCACGAGCGTAAAAAGAAACGCAAAAAGCGGTTTGGCTTTGTTAAAAGTATTTTCGGGGAACAGAATGAAGTACTGGTCAACCCTCCCGATTTTCACCATCCCGGCGTCGTATTAGACAACAAGGAAAATGCATCGGTATTATTTCGGGCAATCTCCGATCTGCCTGAAAATCAACGAATCGCTTTCACTTTAAATAAGGTCGAAGGGCTCAGCTACCAGGAGGTAAGCGAGGTAATGAATAGCAGTGTTTCCTCGGTGGAATCGCTTATGCACAGGGCCAAAAATAATTTAAAGAAAAAGCTGGAAGATTATTATAATAGCAGGAAATAGCACAAGTTTTACCCCCTTCAAACGTCTAAATTTTAGATTATGAACAGACATCAGGATATAGATAAAAGAGTAAGTGAGGCGCTTGAAAGTCTTGACGGAATTCAACGTGCTGAGGCATCCCCCTGGTTTTTAACCCGTGTCAAAGCAAGGCTGGAAAGGGAGGAAAGTAATGTATGGGAGAAGACAGGTCGGTTTCTCAGCCGCCCCGTTGTTGCCTTTGCCGGATTGGTTCTAATTCTTGGTCTGAATGCATTTATATTACTAGAGAAAGTGCCCGAATCCACCACTTCCGGGCCAATCAGTTTTCAGAACGGCCAGTTGGCCGAAGAAGAAAACATGCTGACTGCCGCCAATAGTTTTGATTATGAAAACCTCGAACCCTAAATGAGTACCACTAATAAAAGATCACTAGTCTTCATCATTATTTTCCTACTGCTGACAAACCTGGCAGTATTGGGCTACTTCCTTTGGAATAAGAAGCCGGCAAAGCCACAACGCAAGGGAGAGGAAAAGCCCGGAATTGGAATGGCATTAAAGAATAAGGTAGGATTCGATGATAGCCAGATCGCGCAATATGAAGTGTTGAGGGAAGAGCAATGGAAGAAATTTAAGCCCATGGTTGAAGATGTGCGCAAGGCGAAGGATAGTCTATATCGTTTGTTGAGCGATGAGAATGTTTCAGATTCGACAGTTAACAATACCGCAGAGTTGATAGGTGAGAGGCAAGAGGCTGTAGACCGCCAGGCCTTCGCGCACTTCAAAAGAGTGAGGACCCTATGCCGCCCGGATCAATTGGCTAAATACGATTCACTTATCCAACAGATGATGAAGAAAATGAGTAAACCCTCTCGTGGCGATCAGCACAAGAAAGAGAAAGAAAAAAGTAAAACTCCAGCTTAATTTCACCACCTTAAAAAACAATAAATGAAAAAAAGAATTTTGGTTCTGGCTTCCCTGATGCTTGCAGGTATCATTACCGTCAACGCACAGGATGCACCTCCTCAACGCCGCACCGTAGAAGAGCGTGTAAAAATGACAATGGAAAAATTGGAACCACTTAAATTGGATGAGGCCAAGAAGACCGAAGTAGATTCTATTTTTGCCAGGGCTTTTCGTGCCCAGGACGTGAAGAGAGCGGAAATGAGAGCAAGTGGATCTACGGATCGTGACGCGATGCGCGCCGAAATGCAGAAAATGTCAGCAGACATGGACGATAAGTTGAAGAAAGTATTGACGGATGAGCAGTTCAAGGAATGGAAAGAAAAGATTCAGCCTTCCCTCAGGCCACAGCGTCCAGGTGGCGGAGGAAATGGAAATTAGTCGTGTTTGCACCTAAGGTACCCACCCGTTGTTCCTCTATTGGACAACGGGTTTTTTATTTTAATCTCCTCGCAAGTACGACCGTATTCTTGAACGCCCGCGTTTTACCAGAAGTATGAAATATTTCCGTATAGATGATGTAGGGGCCTAATTGGAGCTTCGCGCCTTTATCGTCCAGGCCATCCCAGTTCCAATATCCTTCGAGTCCAAGGATATTATTATTGACTAACCTTCTAACGGGTCGTCCTGCTGCATCGAAGATGATGACATTCGCCACATATCCCGGCTGCTCCATTTTATATTGAAGCGTTGCGACATCATGTATTCCATCGTTGTCGGGCGAGAAGACCTTCGGGATCGCTTCAACCATTATTGATGGTGAAGGCAGTCGATTCAATTGTGAATTTTTATAGGTAGGAGTGCCATAGCCTGCCGTTGAAGCCGCACTATGCCAATTTGCAGAATTCTGTGAGGGAAGTGAAGGGTCCAATCTTTCCAATGCTACTCCCTCGGCGCTGGTAAGCAGTTGAAAATGCCAGTCGTCCTTGTATTTTACTTCGTCTACTACCTCCCCGTTCCTGTTAAGCGTGACTACTGCGCCTTCATCATCGGGAAAGGAGGGCAATGAAAATTCAATCACGTTGCCTGGATGTTTCACCAGGTAATTGAGTTGGAGACTCGCAAGATCCTCCGTTACTACGATATGATCGCCAGGGAAAATCAGAAATGGCTCAGCAGTTAGCACTTTTATCGAACTCAATATTCCGTTCGCGTTACGATTTGCAATGTAAAGATTGGCAGCATCGAGTATACCCGGGCCGTTATTATAAAATTCTATATAGTCGTTGGTATTTGCTCGCGGGTTGAAGAGTATCTCATTGACGACCCAGTGGCCGGCAATTGCATCGCCTGGTAAGCCAAGTCTCGCATGCTGCACACTGCTAATATTGTTCATACAATCAGCGACATTCATTACCGCGACATCATAGACAGTATTGACCGTTAAAGAAGAAGTAGTAGTTACCCGTACACGGTCAAACATCGGTGCAAGAGGCAGAATCGTTTTGAGGATGATGCCCCCGTCTATTGAATAGTTCTGCCTGTTTGTGGCTCTTAAACTATCGAGCGATTCATCGAAAACGAGTATGATCGTTGTGTCGTCGACTGTAAAGGTTCGTTGGAAGATTGGACCAGCATTATCTGTATTTATAGACTCGACAGAGTTCTTGATCCCTGGAGTTCCGCCACTGAGGTTTTCGCTGGCTCTCCAGTTATTGATGCCGGCACAAGGCCTATCCGTATCGATCATCTCGAGCGTCCAGCCCCCTTGTTTCTTGAGATTATTCCGGTACCAGCCGGAGCTATATCCCACTGCGTGTATTGTAGTTCCACTTGCAGCTTTCAGAGAGATAACTTGCCCGTCGTTGTCTAGCGCGGGAAAAGAGCTTACAGTCACGACGCTTCCGAATGCCGCGAGCGAGGACATAGCAGAAGGACTGCATATAATGAGAAAGCTATCGGGTTTTAGTACATACGTAGGTAGAAGACCGCTTTGTGTGGAGGACGTGACGATTCTCCAGTTCTGCAGATTGATAGGTGATGAACTGCGGTTCTTTATTTCAAGCCATTCGGCATTCGGAAGACCTAATTGCGGACTGGGGTCCACCATCAGCTCATCAATGACCACATCATATCTGTTCTGCGCGCTAACTATCGTTGGTATTATCGATAGTATGAGGAAGAGGAGGCGTTTCATCTTCATTCAAGGTAAATCAATGAGGATAATGTTAGCTGTGAGAAAATTCTCTGAAATATTTGGGTAAAAAACCTTGGCGGCCTATTTTTGCGCTCGACATGATAACAATGAAGCATACAAAGCGCACAAAGAAACATTCCTGATGGAAGGTTTGCTGCATTTTGTATGTAACACAATAAACGCTTAGCAGGCCTTCCTTAGGAAGGCCTTTTTATTTGCCCGGACGGATGTTGTCATTGGGCGTATTTATTAACACTTAAATCTTCCCAACAGGGAAGCTAGGAGGTAAAATGAAAGTTGCAGTAGTTGGTGCCACCGGACTGGTCGGCTCGAAAATGTTACAGGTTCTCGATGAAAGAAAATTTCCTGTTACTGAATTGATTCCCGTCGCTTCAGAAAGATCGGTGGGTAAGGAAGTAGAATTCAAGGGACGAAAATATAAGATCGTTAGCATGACTGATGCCATTGCAGCGCGTCCTGCAGTAGCTATATTTTCAGCTGGGGGTAGCACATCACTGGAATGGGCACCAAAATTCGCGGAAGCTGGCATCACCGTGATCGACAACTCCTCCGCGTGGCGAATGGATCCTAACAAGCCATTGATCGTTCCGGAGATAAACGCAGATATACTTACTCGCGAGGACAAGATCATCGCCAACCCGAATTGTTCTACTATTCAGATGGTCGTTGCGTTGAACCCACTATACAAACGTTATGGCATCAAACGTATCGTTGTCTCCACCTACCAGAGTGTGACGGGTACGGGAGTAAAAGCCGTTACGCAGTTATTGAATGAGCGGCAGGGCATCGCTGGTGAGCAAGCCTATAAATATCCTATCGACCTCAACGTGATCCCGCAGATCGACGTCTTTCTCGACAATGGTTATACCAAGGAAGAAATGAAGATGGTCAAAGAGACCTGCAAAATCATGCGTGATGATTCGATACGTGTTACCGCTACTGCCGTAAGAATTCCTGTTGTGGGCGGTCATAGTGAATCAGTCAACGTGGAATTCGATAAGGACTTCGATATGGCCGAGGTACGATCAATATTGCAGGCATCGGCTGGTGTAGTTGTAGTAGACGATCCTGCGAACCAACAGTATCCCATGCCAATGGCAGCACATAATACCGACGAGGTATTTGTAGGCAGGCTCAGGAGAGATGAGAGTCAACCAAACACATTAAACTTATGGATCGTGTCGGACAATCTGAGAAAGGGAGCGGCGACGAACGCGGTACAGATAGCGGAGTATCTCGTGGATCGAGGCTTAGTTTGACGTTTAACGTTTAAGGGTTTAACGTTCTGATTGCTGAAGTGGCAATAAATTATCCAACATTCCTGTTGTGCGAGTGTTAAACTCCACGATTCAGGAAGGAAACTTCGAATTGAAGAACGTTAAACGTTAAACCCTTAAACGTTAAACGATTTACGGCCTACTCGATACTTCGGTTTATAAATTCCAGCATCGGTTTCAGGGTTAGTAGCGCCGCAGATGCTTTTTTTATTAGGTCCTTCGAAGTAAGGTCGCTGTCCTTTAATGGCATGAGCGCAACGAAACTCTTTAGCTTTAGATATTCGGCGGCGGGGTTGTCAACTTCGTAACCTTTCGGCACCCGCGTAAGCATATATTCCTTGTCACGGGAGAGATCACCATAGATGGAGGAGAACTTGCGATTCTTAACGATCTTCTTGAACTCGTCGAAATTGTAGTCGATCTCCTGTCTTACTTTCTGTAGCTCGGCCGGCATTGGCATCCATAATCCTCCTCCAACAAACGCCTTTCCAGGCTGCAAATGAAAATAGTATCCACCGAAAGGCGACTTCTTACCACCCTTGCTCATGTAGGCGCCCATGTTATCCTTATAGGGTAATTTATCTTTCGAGAATCGGACATCCCGATTTATCCGGAAGGTGCAATCCTTCGCCTTCAGGTGTGCGATACTCTCGTCTTTTTTGCTGTGGCTATCAATCAGTGCCTGGACGAAGATTGCAAAGTCATCCTTCGCATCTTCAAACTGTTTTCGGTGCGCATCAAACCAGGGCTTGTTATTATTCCTGGGTAAGTCCCTTAAATATTTCAATGTCGATGACTGAAGCATTATTACTTTTTTTAGATCAATTCAAATAAGTTTTCACAGCCTGCCGTCCATTCTCGATCAATATGCGGATCTCATTCTCAGACAACCGTCGTATGCGTGGGCGTATATTCCCATCACTGATGGAAACCGTTCGCCTCCAATCCTCATCGGTCAGTAGTTGTCGGTTGATGTTTTCAAGTACGATATTATAGAATGCCGCCATGTAATCTTTCAGGCTGTTTATCGGCATCGGAGCAAGTCCTTTTCTTTCGCGATCGTTCCCGATCTGTTCATCCGTATCCATTCGGAAGCCAAGTGTATTGGGATCTTTCGACGGCAAGGAATCGAATATTCCTATGGGGTAGTTGCCTAGAAGACCGCCATCAACCATTACGTCTAGTCCCTGAACTTCCTTTGGACGATAGACCACATTACCCAGTGAATCCAGGAATACTGCCTCGAAATAAAGTGGAATGCTCATAGATATCCTCACGGCATCCTTTACTTTCATGTGAGGATAGGTAACCTTACTGAAGACGATTAACCGTTGCTTGTTGAGACAGGTGCCGGTGATGTATAATTCGCGGAAGCCCTTTGCAACCAGTTGCTCGAATGTAATTTCGGCATCGCCCGTCTTATCAGCGATAAATTTCGCAAGCCATTTTTCAAACCGCCTGCCGCGATACCAGCCAAACCGCTTGTTAGTCCGATGAATGCCGCCAACGAAGAAATACCTGCCGTCATTAAACTTCCTGAAGTTAGTACCGGTAATTAATTTTTCTATCTCACCACCGGTATAACCAAGAGATAGCGCCAGGGCAACGATAGCACCGGCCGATGTGCCTCCTACTTTTTCTACAGCAGACATTAATTGACGTGATTCGAGCTCCATGATGGAACCACAATAGGCGATTCCCCTGATGCCGGCGCCCTCGAATACAAGATTCTTGATCACGGGTCTCAGCTGTGCCTCAGGTGAGTTCATCACCACCGTAAAGAGGATGAGGGAAAGAATTGTTCTAATTCCACCGTATCTAATCCTAAACTTCCAGTCTTGCTCTTCAATTTTCATCACCAAAATTAATTCTTGCAAAAAAATCTATGTGAATTCCTATGTACCTATGTGCCTATGTGGTTCAAATTGCCGTCGTTCAACAAGATGCATCCTAAGCAGAAGAGTCTGATCAATGAAGCAATTTGAACCACATAGGCACATAGATACATAGGATTCACATAGACATTTTGAATATAAGTGAACGCTTACTATTTCTTAAGTAGCCTCAGAAACTCAGCCTCCGATATGATCTTAACAGTATTTATCTTCTTCGCCTTTTCCAATTTGCTGCCGGCATCCTCTCCAACAACGAGATAATTAAGTTTAGCACTGACTCCGCCGAGGATCTGACCCCCATTCGCCTCCGCCATTTCCTCTGCTTCACTTCTCTTCAACGTAGGAAGTGTCCCGGTGAAAAGGAAAGTCGTTCCGGTAAGGTTGCCATCCGAGCTATGTTGCTTCTTCTGATTCTTTAGCGTAAGCCCTAGCTTCTCCAGCTCTTTCAGTATTTGGATGTTGTCTTTATTACTGAAAAAATGAAATACACTCCCGGCGACCTTTGGACCTATGTCCTCGAGGTCCTGCAACTGTTCGAGCGTGAAATCTTTCAGGTCCAGCAAGTGATCAACGGCTTGTGTTAGTGTCTTAGCGGTAGTCTCGCCAACGAAACGGATTCCAAGGCCGAATATCAATCGATGCAAAGGTTGCTTTTTGGAATTCTCGATTGCGGACTGGAGATTGTCCAACGATTTTTGGCCGAAGCCTTCCAATTCACCAAGTCGGTTGAAGTCGAGAGTATAGATGCCTGGAATGTCTTTTAGCAGACCGAGTTCATAGAACTTCCTTACGTTGGCATCTCCAAATCCACGAATATCCATGGCGTCCTTACTCACGAAGTGAATAATGCGCTCTACCACCTGTGCAGGGCATTCAATATTAATGCATCGCCAGGCCGCTTCACCTTCTTCCTTGAACAACTTGCTTTCACAGACGGGACAGTTCTTTAGAAACTGGATCTTCTTCTCACTCCCGGTCCTCAATTCCGCCATTGACTTTACAATATAAGGTATCACATCACCCGCCCGCTCAACCAGCACCCTATCGCCGATTTTCAAATCCTTCTCTCGAATCACGTCCTCGTTAAACAACGAAATCGACGAGACAGTGACACCTCCAATATGTACGGGCTGTATTTTGGCTACAGGCGTGATGGAACCTGTGCGTCCCACCTGGAACTCGACATTTAATAATTTGCTGGTAGCTTGCCTTGCCTTGAACTTATACGCAATGGCCCATCTTGGATGATGACTCGTCATACCCAGCTTATCCTGCAAGTCCACATCGTTTATCTTGATCACCATTCCATCGATTTCGTAAGGAAGGTCATCTCTTTTTGATTCGAATTCGTTGCAATACTCGATGACAGACTGTATCCCCTTGAAGACCTTCTTTTCCTTTTGTGGACTTCTAAAACCCAGATTCCACAGCATTTCAAGTGCGGCGGAGTGGGTCTGTAGATTATTTGCAGTTCCTTTCGCCGCTTTCTTCGATCTCACATAGAAGCTAATGTTGTAAACGAATGCCTCGAGGTTTCTCCTTTTTACTTCCTGTGGATCTTTGATTCGCAACGTGCCTGATGCGGCATTACGGGGGTTGGCCAACGGTGCCAGACCCTGCTCGATAAGTTGTTGATTAAATTTCGCAAACTTGTCTTTGTTGATCAACACCTCTCCGCGTATCTCGATCTGTTCGATACCATAGTCTGAGAATTTCGCCGACAGTGGAATGGAACGGATTTGCCGGACGTTGGAGGTGATCTCATCACCCTCCAGGCCATTACCCCGGGTAGCGCCCCGCACCAGCATGTCGTCTTCATAGATCAAAGAAATGCTGCCACCATCGAATTTCGGCTCCACGCAGTATTCAATCTTATCGACACCGGTCCCCTCCCTGGCTTTCCTGTCGAATGAAATGAGGTCATCGCTATCGTATGAATTTTCCAGGGAAAGCATGGGCACCAGGTGCTGTACCGTGGGAAATGCTTTTGTCAATCCCTTGGCCACCCTCTGTGTAGGCGAGTCAGAGGAAACCAGGCTTGCATCTTCTCCCTCCATTTCCTCCAGCGCTTTGTAAAGTTTGTCGTATTCCGGATCGGCAATGAGAGGATCATTGAGTAAATAATATCTATACTCGTGGAAGCGAAGTACCTGGCGTAATGACTCGATTTCCTTAGCCCCGATCTTACCATTCACGGCCTTCTTGAGAAAGTCAACTGTCTCTTTCTGAAGTGCTTTTGTCGACTGCGGAGAATACATAGTTTCTACTTTCGGCGCTAAAGTTAAGTGATGGTCAAACAAGCCTGAAAAAATTAATGTGTTGTAAGTACATATCATGTATCTTCGGAATATTATTTACGCCTAATTGCTTTTTATGAAACGATTGTTGCTTGCCACAGGGTACCTGTTGTTAATCTCCCTGCACGTTCATTCGCAACTCCTTACCTGGACACCTGCCTTTCCAAAAGATAATGACAACATCACGATCACGCTGGACGCTTCCAAAGGAAACCAGGGGTTGTTCAATTATGCAAATCCTAACAACGTTTATGTGCATGTTGGTGTAACGACGAACCTGAGTGGCAACAACGGCCAGCAGTGGTTGTATGTAAATGGCGCCACAGGTGGAAGCTGGGGGAGTGCTACACCGGCATTGAAAGCTACTTCGCTTGGAAGTAACCTTTACCAATTTACCATAAACAACATCCGTAACTTTTTCAACGTGCCCGCTGGCGAGACGATCCGTAAGGTCGGTATTCTGTTCAGAGATGCGAATGCTGACGCGGCACAGGTAAAGAAGGCCGCAAACACAGACGGCTCAGACATGTACATTCCCATCTATGATAATTCGGTAAACGTGCGATTTACGGTTCCTCCTTTTCAACCGACGTTCATCCCTATTCCAGAGCCTATCAGCAAGGTGGTGGGAGATAATATAAGTGTGACTGCAATCTCCACCGGGGCTACAGAGATGAGGCTATATCACAATGGCACTCTCATCCAATCAGCAGTTGGCGCTAATACAATCTCCGCCTCGCCTACATTAACTGTGGCTGGCAACAACGAAATTGTTGCGGAAGCCATTGTAGGAGCAGCATCCAAGAAAGATACGTTACGCTTTTTCGTAGTGCCCGGAATCACAGTTGCCCCACTGCCTGCAGGTGTTAGGGATGGCATAAATTATTCGGCAAACACCACAGAGGCTACGTTAGTCTTATATGCTCCTGGAAAGACGCGCGTATCAGTCATCGGGGAATTTCCAGGGAGTAACTGGATCGAGCAACCGCAATATTTAATGAATAAGACACCGGATGGCAATTACTGGTGGCTCAAACTCACAGGTCTTACCGCCGGTACCGAATACGCCTTTCAGTATCTTGTTGATGGAGCTTTGAAGATCGGGGAGCCGTATACGGAGAAAGTGCTTGATCCCAACAACGACGCTTCTATCCCAGGCTCGCATTATCCCGGCTTGAGAGCATACCCGGCCGGTCAATCGGGAACAGTAAGCATACTTCAAACGGCAGCGCCTGCATATATATGGAGTACAGCTTCGTTTGCCAGACCCGATAAGCGCAACCTCGTTGTTTATGAATTATTGGTCAGGGACTTCCTGGCGGCGCCGAATTTCGATGTATTGCGTGACACCCTCAACTACCTGAAGAAACTTGGCATCAATGCTATTGAGCTGATGCCAGTGAACGAATTCGATGGTAATGACAGCTGGGGTTATAATCCATCCTACTTCCTCGCGGTTGATAAATATTACGGTAGTAAGAATATGTTCAAGCGTTTCATCGATTCGTGTCACGCAAAGGGCATAGCAGTTATCATGGACATCGCTTTGAATCATGCCTCTGGTTCATCACCGCTGGCGCAACTTTATTGGAACGCTTCGGCAAACCAAACGGCTGCAAACAATCCATGGTTCAATGTTACGGCGACACACCCATTCAGTGTGTTTCATGACTTCAATCATGAGGCGGCGCCAACGCAATACCATTTCAAGAGAGTGGTGGAGCATTGGCTACAGGAGTATAGAGTTGATGGATTCAGGTTCGATCTTTCGAAAGGATTTACACAGAGAAATTCTGGTAACGATGTGGGCCTATGGAGCCAATATGATGCAAGCCGGGTTGCCCTCTGGAAAAAATATTATGATACCCTACAGGTGAAAGCACCAGGTAGCTACGCAATCCTCGAGCATTTCGCAGAAAACAGCGAGGAGCTCGAACTCTCCAACTATGGAATGATGTTTTGGGGCAATCTGAATTACAACTTCTCCCAGGCAGCAATGGGTGCCGTGTCTAATTCCAATTTCGACTGGTATCTCCATACCACGAGGGGTTGGCCTAATCCGTACGTCGTATCATATATGGAAAGCCACGACGAGGAAAGGATGATGTATCGGACAACAACGGAAGGTAACATCACTAACCCACAGCATAATGTCCGTCTTTTGAACGTGGGTCTGCAACGAATGGAATTGGATGCAGGCTTCTTCCTGACTGCCCCCGGTCCTAAAATGATCTGGCAGTTTGGCGAGCTTGGGTATGATTATTCAATCAACTGGTGTACGAACGGAACGATCAATGATGCTTGCCGATTATCAAGGAAGCCGATTCGATGGGATTACCTGAACGTGATCGAGAGAAAAAGACTGTATGATGTCTATTCGAGTCTAAACAAGCTGCGGTTTCATCCCTGGTACAAGGATGTATTCATTGCAAATAATATTACTGTTGCCCGGAGCCTTGCGGGATCGTTCAAGACCATGCACCTTCGTAGCGCCACCGATTCTTCGATGTTGGTAGTGATGGGAAACTTCGATGTAACTGTGCAGAGCAATAGTGTAACGTTTCCTTCGGCAGGTACATGGTATGATTACCTCAATGGCAATACAATTACAACCACGGGTACACCTCAAAGCTTTACGCTTCAACCGGGAGAAATGCATGTATATCTTAATCGCAACCTCACTAACGCCGTGACCACACCGGTTATCAATATCGTGAACCCGGGGAGTGCTTTGCAGTTATCTGTTTATCCCAATCCTGCGCAATCCAGCAGCACAGCCTACATCTTCAATCCTGAGAAAGGAAATGTGCAGGTAGGGTTGTGGAATGTGGAAGGACAGAAAGTAGCTTCTATCTTTGAGGGTACGCTTGTGAAAGGCAAGCATAGTTTCTCAATGGGAGCTAGCACATCAAAACTTCCGGCTGGTGTTTACCTGCTGAAGGTTCAAACGAAGAACAAGTTCACCTCAGCAAAAGTGTTAGTGCAATAGTTATCAGATATAAAGCCATTATTTATGCCTAAAGAACAAGCCCTTAAAACGGCGGCACTAGAGAAGATCAGTCACCTTGATTACTTCAACATTGCGATATCCGTCGACTGCGTAATCTTTGGGTACGACAATAAAGAATTAAAGGTTCTTCTAATCAAGTCCGATCTCGAGGAATTTTCGGGACTATATTCATTACTCGGAGACCTGGTACGACCAGACGAAGATCTCGAGAGTGCTTCTTATAGGGTACTTTTCGATAGGACAGGTATGGAAGACGTGTACCTGGAGCAGGTACATACTTTCGGAGGTATTGGCCGTCACCCATCTGGGCGAGTTATTACTACGGCTTATTATTCGCTAATTGATATTACGCATCACGATCTCAATCTGAATCACAACGATCTTCACTGGCATTCGGTCAACGACATCAGGAAACTGGCATTCGACCATAAATTGATCCTTAATACCTGTCTCCAGCGGCTGAGGAACCAGGTGATGGACCACCCGGTAGTGTTTAATCTTTTACAGGATAAGTTTTCATTAAGGGAACTCCAGGAGGCATACGAGGCGATTCTGGACACAAAACTCGACAGGAGAAATTTCCGGAAGAAGATTGCAGTAAAAGATTGGCTACAGGATCTGAATGAGATGGAAACAAACCTTTCTCACCGTCCAGGTAAATTATATGCGTTGAAAAAGCAGTACAGGTCGGTAAGTCCTAAAACAGCGGTCGGGTAAGGCAGACAGACAAGGATGACTTATCCACCGCAAACATTTGCGGAAATGTTTGCGGGACTTTTAAATGACTAATCGCTTGTCGCAGTGTTTTTTCTACACATTTTAAAGTATAAATTTATAGTGTTAAGCCTTTTTTAACAATGTTTTGAGTGCAGTGCAGCAGTAATTCCGATCTGCTTGCCTTAACGAAGTGGGTGTGTATGAGTACTTAAAGCAGGAAAAGGTCCAGCCGACCCAGACACCCCGACGGTGGACAAAGTCAGGGTCGACAGAAGAAACCAAGATCTACAACCCGATTATAACTTCTAAAAACGATTGCTTATGTCTGCAAAAACACTGCTTTCTGCTATTTTCTGCATAATATTCGTGTTTGTCCTGCAGTTGGCTAACGCCCAGGATAGAACCGTTTCCGGTAAGGTTACCGATGCAAAGGACGGCACCCCAGTAGTAGGCGCTTCGGTAGTTGCAAAAGGCACTACCGTTGGTACTTCCACCAACAACAACGGGATGTTCAGCCTCAATGTTTCTTCTTCCGTAAATACGCTAGTTGTCACTTCTGTGGGATATGATGCCTATGAGGTGAGCATTACTGGCCAGTCTTCGGTAGACATCTCATTAACGCCGCAGGCAGGTGGTCTGAGCGAAGTCGTTGTCATTGGATACGGCACCACCCGCAAACGCGATCTGACGGGTGCAGTCACGTCGGTGCAAGCAAGAGATTTCAACAAGGGTAACTATACTGCCCCTGATCAACTGATCCAGGGTAAAGTCGCGGGAGTGCAGGTATTAAATAATACAGGAGCTCCTGGTGGTGGTACCACTGTGAAGATTCGTGGTAACTCTGCATTGACCGGTTCAGGTCAACCATTGTATGTTGTAGATGGTGTGCCTCTTGATGGTCGCTCCTCAAGACCAGGCCTGGATGCCCAGAATCTCGGTGTTACTCCTGGTGGCAATCCTTTAAACTTTATCAACCCTGCCGATATCGCCTCTATCGATGTATTGAAAGATGCATCTGCAACGGCGATCTATGGATCAAGGGCAGCATATGGTGTAGTGATCATTACGACTAAGAAAGGTCAATCGGGTCAACCAAAGATTGACTTCGGAGCTTCTGTCGGTGTTTCGAAATTAATGCGCCAGATAGAAATCCTCGACCCGGCTCAATACCGCGAGGCAATCGTTTACTATGGTGTAAATGCCGCAAACGACCTTGGTGGTAACGAAGACGCCATGGATGCGATTCTTCAAACGGCGCTTCAGCAGAATTATAATGTATCCGTGAGTGCAGGAACAGATGCAGCAAGATATCGCTTCTCTGCAGGTGTCTTAGATCAGGAAGGCATCGTTAGAAAAACAGGTTTTAGAAAATATACCGCCAACTTCAATGCTGGTTTCAAATTTCTGGATAGCAAGAAACTTGGACTAGATTTCAATATCCTTCCAAGCCATTACTCTGAAAAGATTGCCCCGGTTAGCAACACAGCGGGCGCATCAGGAAGTTTGATCGGTCAGGCCCTTCAATGGAATCCAACTGAAGGTTTGAGAAAGCCAGATGGTACGTTAAATATTAAGGCGGGGACGACTATCAATCCCCTGGCTATGTCTGAGGCGTACAATGATAAGTCAAAAGTGACGACCGTTTTGGCTAGCGTGTCTCCTTATTTCAAATTCACCAACTCGCTTGAATATCGATTCCTGTACAGCATTAATTACAGTACGGGTATGCGCCGCACATCGATTCAACAGTACATCAATCTGCCAGATATCTCGGGAAAGGGATGGGCTGCGATAGGGGATAACGAATTGATCACCCAGCAATTCACGCATACACTGAACTTCAACAAGAAACTCACCACAGACCTGAACCTGAAAGCTTTGGCTGGTTTCGAGTATATGAAGTTTGATAATAAAGGTTCTACCATCAGGGCCTATGGTCCAGCAATACCTGGTGGTTTTGGTAGCTATGGTCTCGATTACACTAATTACATACAATATTCAAATGCATCTGGAAGGACGATCACTTCATTCGTTGATCCTACTACAGAGTTGCAATCTTATTTCGCCAGGGCAGAATTTAATTTCAAGGATAAATATTTAGTTACTGGTACATTCCGCGCCGATGGTTCCACCAAATTTGGTGAGAATAACAGGTACGGATATTTTCCTTCCTTCGCCGCAGCGTGGATCATTACCAAGGAAGATTTCTTCAAGGTTGACTTCATCAACATGTTGAAACTTCGTGGTGGCTGGGGTATCACAGGTAACCAGGAGTTTCCTGCTGGTGCTGCGCAAGCCCGCTATACTTTCAGAGACAATGGCGGTCTGGGCCTGTCGAACAATCCAAACCCGGATTTGAAGTGGCAGTCTGACAGGCAGTTTAACATTGGACTTGACTTCGATGTGGCAAGAGGAAAAGTTTCTGGTTCAGTTGATTACTTCAATAAGACCACGACTGACCTGTTGTTCCCAAGTGCTCCGATTCAACCGGCTCCTCCAGGCACTGTCGTGAGATGGATCAACCTCGACGGTGAAATTGAGAATTCTGGAGTTGAAATAGTTTTAAATACTAGCATAATCAGTAAGACAGACTTCACATGGGACTTCAGTGTGAATGCAACGTTTATTGAGAACAAGGTTAGCGGTCTTAATGCCCCAATCTATACTGGTGGTCTCCACGGCCAGGGTGTGAGCGGTACGCTTGTTCAAACCATCCAGAATGGACTTCCAATCAATGCGTTCTTTACTCGTGAGTTTCTTGAAATGGACAAGGCAACTGGACTCGCAGTCTACAGGGATGGCGGTAGTAGTTTCTACTATGTAGGAAACCCTAATCCAAAGACACTTCTCGGTATCAGTACTTCTGTGATGTATAAGAAACTAGGGCTGACCATCAACATGAATGGTGCTTTCGGACAGGATATCTACAACAACACGCTGAATAACGTAATCAATGTCGGAAGTATCAACGGAGGCAGAAACATAGCGCTTTCCGTATTCCGTGATCCAACAAAAGAATCGTTTGCTAACCCTGTTACTTCTTCCTCAAGATTTATTGAGAAAGGAAGTTATCTTAAGATGGCCAATGCGACGCTTTCTTATAACATCGGAACGCTGGCGAAAGTGTTCAAAGGCGCTAACATCTATCTTACTGGTCAGAACCTGTTTGTCATAACTGATTTCACAGGATTCGACCCAGAAGTAAACGTAGATAAAAATAACAATGGAATTCCTTCTGTAGGTATTGAGTATACTCCGTATCCTTCAGCCAGAACTTTCATATTAGGTGTAAACTTTTCATTATAGAAACGAAAAACTAATAGTATGACACGCAAAATATTAATTGTACTCCTAGCTGTTTCACTGATAGGCTTGAATTGTACCAAGTTGGAGGAAAAATTTGGCGGGGATCTATCTGCAAGCCAGGTTACTGGCGGTAGCAGTAGCGCGAGTGCCTTATTGTTAGGTACCTACAATTCCATGCGCACTACCTTCCAGGATCAGACCCGTGTTTATTGTCTCTGGGAGATGACAACCGATGAGCTGATCGGACCTACCCGCGGACCAGACTGGGATGATAATGGTGTATGGAGAGTATTGCACGAACACAAATGGGATGGTGAAAACATCCGTCTTCGTGAAGGTTTCAACGATCTTCTTGGAACTACTTATGCAGCTACCAACTTATTGCAGTTTAGCCCTACGCCGCAACAGGCTGCTGAAGCCAGGTTCCTGAGAGCTTTCGCACAATTCATGGTACTCGATGGTTGGGACCAGGTTCCCTATCGCGATCCCGGTGAAAGCGTACTCGAGCCTTCTCGCGTTAGAAAAGGTTCCGAAGCACTGGATTTCATCATGACTGAGCTAACAGCGATCATGAACGATCTACCAAATGGCGGTGGAGCAAACAAGCCCCGCGCAAATAAAGATGCTGCGAGGGTATTGTTGATGAAATGCTACCTGAACAAGGGAGTATTTGCTTCAAACGCTACACGGAATGCTCCTACATTTGCCGCTGCCGATATGAACCAGGTCATCGCACTTGCAGACCAGGTGATCAACACAGGCAACTATTCCTTTGCTTCTAACTATTTCGACAATTTCGCCCCAGCAAATACAACAATTGGTTCAGAAAATATCTGGACACAGGAAAATGTATCAGGAGTTGGTACTGGATCACCAACAGTGAGATCGAGATATCACTCAGCAATGCACTACAAGCAGAAACCTGAAGGATGGAATGGATTCACAACACTATCTGATTTTTATAACAAGTTCGAACCAGCCGATAAGCGTCGTGGCGTTGCGTACAACACTCCTGCGGGCGCACTTCCTAATCCTGGTAACAGGGTGAACGTTGGTATTCTCACAGGACAGCAATACGACTGGGCGGTCGACACAGCATTGAAAGATAGAACAGGTGCTCCATTAGCGTTTACTCCTAATGTGAAAAGCATTGAAGTTGGAACTAACCTCGAGGTTACTGGATACCGGGCATATAAGTATGCCATCGACTATCCTAATGCTGGTAGTGGTAACACAGACAACGACTATGTATTCTTCCGTCTTGCTGATGTGTTGCTCATGAAAGCTGAAGCAATCTTACGTGGAGGCACTGGTACAGTAGCTGGCACATATGGTAGCACCGCTCTCGCACTGGTGAATTCAATACGTACGAATGCAGGTAGAGGCGCTTCTGCTCTTGCTTCCGTTAGCCTTGATCAGTTATTGGATGAGAGAAGCAGGGAACTGTACCTGGAAAGCTGGAGACGCCAGGATCTGGTCCGCTTCGGTAAATTCCTTTTGCCATGGCAGGAAAAGGCAGCAAGCGATCCCAAGTATCTTTTATTCGCGATTCCAAACGAACAATTAGCTGTTAATCCTAATCTTACTCCTAACCCGGGTTACTGATACTAGCGATTAACTAAATATTATCTTATTAAAAAGGTCATTCTTGTAATGACCTTTTTAAATTTCAGGAACTCCCTCCGGGATCGGGGTTAATTCCTGATTTTTGTAGATACGTTAAAAGTAAAATGAAGATGAAATTCGGGTGGTATGTCGTGTTGTGTTTATTGATCGGCTCCTGCAAGTCGCCTAAGACCGAGACCTTGTTTGAAAGGGTTACCGAAACTGGCATAGACTTCAATAATAAGGTTGTTGATGGCGAGATCGAGAACAGCTTTTACTACAGGAACTATTACAATGGAGGCGGCGTCGGAATAGCGGATATCAATAACGACGGACTTTGCGACGTATTCATGGTATCTAATATGGCTGAGAACAGGCTTTATTTGAATAAGGGCGACTTCAAATTCGAGGACATAACAGCAGGATCTGGGATGAAGCAGGATAGCATGTGGAGTACGGGAGTGGTGATGACAGACATTAACAGTGATGGATGGCAGGACATCTACGTATGCAATTCGGGCCACATGAAGAATGGGAATCGCCGCAACAAACTCTACATCAATAATAAGGATCTGACGTTCACCGAGTCGGCCGCGAGCTATGGCCTGGCCATTTCGGCATATACCACCCAGGTTTCTTTTTTCGACTACGACCTCGATGGCGACCTCGACTGCTTCATGATCAATAACAGTCCCATGCCGATCAATAACCTGGGGTATAATAACCGTCGAAGTCTCCTTGATAAAGACTGGCCCGTGTCAGAGTTTCTCAAAGGAGGCGGTGATCATCTCTTCAGGAACGACAATGGCGTATTTAAAGAAGTGTCCGTAAGTGCAGGCATACATGGTACCCTAATGAGTTTCGGGCTTGGCGTTTCCATTGGAGATATCAACCTGGACGGCTACCCCGACGTGTATGTGGCCAACGATTCATATGAAAGAGACTACCTGTACATCAACCAAAAGAATGGCACATTCAAAGACGAAATGGAAGAGAGGATCGAACAGAATAGTTTCTCCTCGATGGGTGCGGATCTCGCGGATATCAACAATGACGGGTACATGGATATTTTCACCACCGACATGTTGCCCGAGGATGATTATCGTCTAAAAACGCTTGGCGCTTTCGATAATATAGACCTCTATAACAAACGAATCGAGATTGGCCTGTACCGCCAGTTCATGAAAAATTGCCTGTTTGTAAATACTAAAGACGGGAGGTTCGTCGAGACAGCTAACTACAGCGGCGTCTCTGCGACTGACTGGAGCTGGGGCGCCTTATTCTTCGATGCCGACAATGATGGCCTTAATGATATTTTTGTCTGCAATGGAGTTAACAGGGATGTGACGAATCTAGATTTCATGGACTTCTTCGCCAATGACGTTGTTCAGAGAATGGTTATCTCCGGAGAAAAGCAAAGCGTGGATTCGGTCCTCAAGCACATTCCTGTCTATCCGGTTCCCAACAAAATATATCGTAACGATGGCAACCTTCGTTTTGCAGATGCAGGGCAGTCGTGGGGGTTCATGGAGCCTTGCTTCTCCAATGGAGCGGGTTACGGTGACCTCGACAATGATGGAGATCTTGACCTCGTTGTAAACAACCAGAATCAGGAAGCGTTTGTATACAGGAACAGAAGTCGTGAGGTGAATGGCCATAACTATATTGGCGTAATGTTGAAGGGGAAAGGGAATAATACATTCGCTATCGGGAGTAAGATTAAAGTATATCACAAAGGGCAGGTTTACTTCCGTGAAGTGATTCCCAGCAGGGGGTTTCAATCTTCAGTAGATTACAAACAGATCATAGGACTTGGAGCAGCGACAACAGTAGATTCGTTAGTGATATCCTGGCCTGACAGGACTACAAGCAGTTTCGCCAACCCTGCTTTAAACAAAGTTCATCATCTTGAGCAACCCACTACAGGGAGTCGTCCTGGAAGTTTCCCGGTGGTTGTAGATACCGCACAATTCTTACAAAAGGTAGAGGTGGTAATGGAACAGCATGTTGAGGATAAGTACATTGACTTTTACTATGAGAGAAATCTTCCTGCGCTGTTATCCGCCGAAGGACCACGGATTGCTACTGCCGATGTCGATGGTGACGGGACCACGGATGTTTACATAGGAGGGGGTAAGGGCCAGCCGGGTCAGTTATATGTGCAAACAAAAAAAGGGCTCACCAGGAAGGAGAATGCAGTCTTCAAACAGTTTGCTGACTTTGAGGATGTCGCCACGCTATTCTTCGATGCGGATAAGGATGGTGACGCGGATCTCTTTCTTGGGGCAGGAGGAAACAACGCCAGACCTGGAAGCCGCGAATTGCAGCATCGTTTGTATAAGAATGATGGGAAGGGAAATCTGACGATCGATACAAAGGCATTTCCAAATAACGATATGAACATTGCTGTAGCGGCATCATACGACTTCGACGAAGATGGATATGAAGATCTTTTCGTAGGAAGCCGGAGCATGCCTTACAATTATGGGTTATCACCTTCGAGCTACTTGTATCGCAATGATGGAAACGGGCATTTCAAAGATGTTACTTCTCAATTGTGTCCGCAGCTTGCCAAGGGTGGAATGATAACATCCGCTGTTTGGGCAAATGTAGTATCGGATGCAAAGAAGGAATTAATTATCACGGGAGAATGGATGCCAACGCGTGTGTTTGGTTATGATAATAAGTCGAGGCAATTCTTAGAATTAAAGAATACCGGGCTCGACAGCCTGCATGGATGGTGGCAGGCACTCTCTGCGGGTGATGTCAATGGCGATGGCAAGACCGACCTTGTGATTGGTAATATTGGCGAAAACTTTTACCTGCGACCGAACGCAACGAATCCAGTAAAGCTTTGGCTCAATGATTTCGATAGAAATGGAACTACCGAACAATTCCTTACAAGGTCGGTAAGCGGGAGGGACGTACCCGTTTACCTGAAAAGAGAAATAACGGACCAGTTTCCTGGACTTAAGAAAGCAAATCTCAAGCATAGTGATTATGCCAGCAAGAGTATCCACGAACTTTTTGATAGTGAGATCTTGAAGAATTCTGATCAACTCTATTTCAACTATTGTAGTTCCGTAGTTGCGATCAACAATGGAAATGGAAGATTCAGCGTACAGAAATTGCCAATGATGGTACAGTTATCAAGCCTAAATGCAATTGCGTTAACGGAAGTCAATGCAGACGGGAAGGTCGACATTATAGGAGGTGGAAACATGTTTAGCTTTCCTCCACAGTTTGGACGACTGGATGCCAGCTGCGGCCATGTACTATTAAATAAAGGCGATGGTAGCTTCGATTGGATAGAATCCATGCGATCGGGGATGAATGTGAAGGGTTCGATACGTGATATTAAAAAAATTGAGCAAAAAGGGCAGAAGTATATACTGGCTGCACAGAATAATGATAAACCTGTAATGTTCAGGTTAAAAAAGGGCTGACGTGACCAATTCTTTCATAAAAAGGATGAGAATTCCAGATACATTTCTACCGACCGTTTGTTTCTGTGCTGTACTCCTTACCGTTTCCTGCAAGGACAAACAGAAGGATGCCGCCGGCGATCCCCTATTTACGCTGCTCGATAGCACCGGTATTAACTTTCAGAATAGTGTTGTGGACACGAAGGTTGACAACAGTTTCCTATTTCGTAATTTCTATAATGGAGGTGGTGTAAGCATCGGCGATCTTAACAATGATGGGTTATGTGACGTTGTTTTGACTTCCAATATGGGAGAGAATAAGTTATTTCTTAATAAAGGCGGCCTGAAGTTCGAGGATATTACCTCTCGTTCGGGCATGCGCCAGGAAGGAATGTGGAGCACCGGAGCTGCGCTCGTCGATATAAATAATGATGGGTGGCTGGATATGTATGTCTGCAACTCAGGTCACATCAACGACGGCAATCGTCGCAATAAGCTGTACATTAATAATCGCGATCTAAGTTTCACCGAAGCTTCGAAGGAATATGGATTGGATCATTCAGGCTTTTGCACACAGTCCTCCTTCTTCGATTACGATATGGATGGGGATCTCGACTGTTTCCTAATAAATAACAGCCCGCTACCATTCAGTTCATTGAATTACGCGGGAATGCGCGATACCGAGATTTCGAAGTGGAATGTTGCAGACAACCTGAAAGGAGGGGGCAACCACCTGTTTAGAAACGATCCTAACCCGGGTACTGGCAAGCCTTTTTTCACCGAGGTTACAAAAGAAGCGGGACTACATACTGGACTGATCAGTTTCGGACTTGGAATCTCCGTAGGCGATATTAACAACGACGATTACCCAGACGTGTACGTAGGCAACGATTTCATCGAGAAGGACTATTTGTATATTAACCAGCGTGATGGCACATTTAAGGATGAATTGGAATCGAGAATACAGCAGATCAGCATGTCGTCGATGAGCAGCGATCTGGGTGACATAAATAATGACGGTTATCCAGAGATATTTACTACCGACATGATCCCGGATGATGATTTCAGGTTGAAGACTACAGGGACATTTGATAATATTGACCTTTACCTCAGTAAGCAAAAGGCCGGACTGTATCACCAGTACGTGAAGAATGCGTTGCAGCTGAACAATAAGAATGGTACATTTTCGGAGATTGCTAATTTCTCCGGTATCGCTGGAACAGATTGGAGTTGGGGTTCCATCTTCCTCGATGCGGATAATGATGGGCTAAACGACATTTTTGTCTGTAATGGTATCAATAAGGATGTAGGAAACCTGGATTTCCTGGACTTCTTTTCAAACGATGTGTATATGAAGATGCAGGAGACAGGTAAGAGAGAAGAGATCGACGAGATATTACGCCACATCCCTGCAACTCCATTAGCTAACAGGGTATTTCGGAATAGTGGCGATCTTCGCTTTGAAGATATCGGCAGGCAATGGGGATTGGATGCGCCGGGATTCTCCAATAGTGTCGCATATGGTGATCTGGATAATGATGGTGACCTCGATCTCGTCATCAATAACGAGAATCAGCCCGCTTCAGTGTATCGGAACAATGCAAGGCAACAAACTGCAAATAATTTTATCGGTGTAGTGATTCAGGGTAGTCCTAAGAACACTCATGGCATAGGTACAAGGATAAAAGTTTACAATGACAGTAGCGTGTTCACCAGGGAGGTCTCGCCGAGCCGGGGCTTTCAGGCTTCGGTCGACTATAAGCAGATCATTGGATTGGGAGCATTATCTAATGTAGATTCAATGGTGATAGTCTGGCCGAACAGAACGTCTACGAGCTATGCATCGCCAGCAATTAACAAGGTGCATGTCTTGAAACAATCATCCGACGCGCGACAACCATTTGCATCGCACCCTACACTTCCCACGCACCTTACAGAAATTGCTTCTACTTTAGAATCCCACCTGGAAGACGAGTATGTAGATTTTTACTATGAGCGTAATTTACCCGAATTGCTGTCAACCGAGGGTCCAAGAATAGCGCAGGCTGATGTGAATGGAGATGGGCTCGAGGATATTTATATTGGAGGGGCTAAAGGCCAGGCTGGGCAGTTATACTTGCAAACCAAGACAGGTTTCGAAAAGAAGGAACAGTTAACTTTTAAGATCTTTTCCGACTTCGAAGACGTTGCGGCCTTGTTTTTCGATTCCGATGGTGATGGCGACCAGGATCTTTATCTTGGTGCCGGGGGGAATAATGTGCCGCCGGACACCCGGACATTACAGCACCGTTTATATAAGAATGATGGTAATGGCAACTTCCAGATAGATACAAAGGCGTTTCCCAATAATAATATGAATATATCCGTGGCCGCCGCGAATGACTTCGATGTCGATGGAGATATGGATCTTTTCATTGGGAGCAGGAGCATACCTTTTAATTATGGCGGAATTCCTCAAAGTTATTTGTACCAAAACGATGGGAATGGCCATTTTACTGATGTCGCTGGCTCACTAAATGAAACAATATCACACATCGGCATGGTTACCGGTGCGGTGTGGGCTGATGTTAGTGGTGATGCGAAAAAAGAGCTTATTATTACGGGGCAATGGATGGCTACTCGAATCTTTGGCTACAACAAAGCTGAAAAATCTTTCGATGAACTGCTAGGAACAGGTCTCGAGAAAATGTTTGGCTGGTGGCAGACGATAGAGGCAGGAGATTTAAATGGTGATGGTAAGGCGGATCTCGTAATTGGGAACATAGGTCAGAACTTTTATCTCCGTCCTTCACAACAGAGCCCTGCAAAACTCTGGATACACGACTTCGATCAGAACGGGGTACCTGAGCAGTTCCTGACCCGAACGATTTCTGGAAGGGATATGCCAGTGCTTCTCAAACGGGAGATCACCGATCAGTTTCCGGGTCTCAAGAAATCGAACCTCAAGCATAGCGAGTACGCGGTGAAGTCGATCCAGGAATTGTTCGGCGACGAGACGATCTCGAAATCAACTAACAGGCTCTTCGACTATTGTGCTTCAATTATTGCGATAAATAAAGGAGATGGCAAATTTGTGGTGGACCCATTACCAGTCGAAATACAATTGTCAAGCGTGAATGCAATTCTATTATCCGATGTTAATAGAGATGGCAAGCTTGATCTTGTAGTTGGAGGAAATCTTTTCGGTTTCCCGCCGCAGTTTGGAAGGCTGGATGCGAGTTATGGCCATGTGTTGATCAATCAGGGAAACGGAAAATTTCTCGCGCTTGATCCCAGTCGTTCAGGCTTGAGTTTGACGGGGATGATAAAAGACATAGCCGAAATACGGAATGGCACTAATCGTTTACTCATAGTTGCACGCAATGGTCAAAAACCGGGTTTGTATAAAGTAAACTAGTACTGGAATTATGTTTGATCCTCGATCATATCGGACCTTGGGATTTCTTAGCTGCCTGTTCCTCCTGGCGATGACCCTCTGCGGGTGCAAGTCCGATAAAGAGGTCCAGTATGCGTTCGAGGTATTGAAAAGCGGTCGAACAGGTCTCGATTTTAGTAACAACCTGAAGTATGATAAACAGTTTAATCTCTTCAAGTATATCTATTTCTACAATGGAAGTGGCGTAGGTGCGGGCGACTTCAATAACGACGGACTCGTCGATCTCTTCTTCGGATCCAACCAGGGCGATAATAAGTTATACCTCAACGAAGGTGGACTGAAGTTTACAGATGCCTCTGCAGAAGCAGGAATTCCCAGGGATGGTGGATGGTCGACTGGGATCTCTGTGATAGACGTGAATAACGATGGGCTTCTTGATATCTATGTGTGTAGGGTGGGCAATTATGAAACGTTGAAAAGTAAGAACCAACTACTCGTTTGTAAGGGTATTGACAAAAATGGGATTCCAACATACAGAGACGAGGCTATAGAATATGGATTAGACTTTTCAGGATTTAGCACACAGTCTGCATTTTTTGACTACGACAATGACGGCGATCTCGATATGTTCCTTTTAAACCATTCGGTACATGAGAACGGAACCTTCAAACCACGAACGGACTTCGCTAATACGTATCATCCGCTGTCGGGAGACAGGTTATACCGCAATGATTCCATTCCCGGTAAGGGAAATGTTTTTTTCACAGACGTAACGCGGGAGACAGGGATCAACAGTACCGCGATAGGATATGGGCTTGGAATCGTCGTAGCCGACATCAACCTGGACGGCTACCCGGATATCTATATCGGCAATGATTTTCACGAGAACGATTACTTGTATATCAACCAGAAAAACGGAACGTTCAAAGAAGAGAGTGCACAACAGTTGATGCACACGAGCCAGTTTTCGATGGGAGTGGACGTGGCGGATATCAATAATGATGCATTTCCTGAGATCATTTCAGTAGACAT
>JACMKU010000081.1 GCA_014379965.1 Chitinophagaceae bacterium | reverse complement strand
GTTCGGCTTCGGTCGCCGTCACATCGCGCGGCGTGGCGATGATAAAGTTAATATAATCCTCGTCGGTTACTTTTGGCGGATTCATTCTTTATTTTTATCAAATATCTGGTCAACTGCGTAAGTCCTAAGTACTTTAAATCACTCGAATGACCATTTTCGTCAGTGTGAGAATGGCGCCGATTTGGGGTGTCAAAATAAATTAGCGACTGCCCGTTTTGGCGATTTACGGAAAAAACAACGACATTGGTTACATCTTCAGGGACCAGTCTCAATGTTTCATAATCTTCGATAAACTTTGTTTGGGTTTCCGAGAATTTAATGCGAATCTCATTTTCGTCAAAGATTTTGTAGTTCAAAGTTGGATTACCCGGCAATTTCAAGGTCTTCAAATCTTTACCACGGGCAGCCGGTAATTTATCAAGGATCTGTGAAACCACCTTATCGTCTTTAAGAGCTGCAAAATCTAAAATATGTTTAAGATAAATAATTTTGCTTCCACACTCTTCACTGGCTCGAAGTTCGTTTATAAAATCCTCGTACGATAATTTTCCGTCCTGAAAAAAGCTGTTAATTCTCAACAGCATCTTATCCCGATTTGCAAAGGACGAGGGAAGCCCCATTTTTCTTAACAACAACTGAATTAGTGAAGTCGGGATATTACTAAGATCGTTCTCAATATTCATAAGTCAATAATGCCTTACTAATAAACGACTAAAGACGTTATAACTTCAGTCATTTATCAATCAGAAGTTCTATAGTCATTTTTTTATAAATTTGTGGTCTGGAACAAAAAACGTTTGCCCTAATGTAATACCAAAAGCCTTTTATGTAAAGCGTTTTGGTGTAATTACCCTTGATCGTATTTGGACTTGAATCTTATCGAATTTAATTAGTAAAGAAGTAGTTCCAGATAAGTTTTAATCCGATAAAAATCAAAAACAGGAAGAATTAGTAAAAAGTGCTCACTTAGCAGTTAAAAAGGATTTAAGTGCCCAACGCAGTTTAAGTATTGTAAATCCATATGTTGAGGTGTTGAAACATTATTTGGGTAAATTCTTCGTTTTCATACGTAGATTCAAAGATGGATGTCGATTTCGCAGTTCTCGAATCATATGCTCCTTCACAATATGAACATAACGCTGTGTCGTTGCAATAGATGCATGTCCGAGAAACTCCTGTACTATTCGTATATCTACCCCGTTGCGCAGAAGCAATGTGGCGACCGTATGCCGCAGCATATGTGGAGTAACATGCCGTTTAATTCCTCCGTCTTCACGCAGTTTAGTGATAATTTTCGCAATTCCCTGTGTCGAAATTCGTTTGCCAGTGGCATTTAAAAAGAGTGCGGGGTTCTCTGTTTCAATTCTCATTCGCGCTTCTAAATGCTCTCGCAGAATTTTGAGTGTTACCTCATCAACGATAAAAGCCAGCCGTTCTCTTCCACCTTTACCTTTTATTCTGAATATATCTTCTTCAGCGAGAAAATCTTTAATATCAATGGACGAGACTTCTCCAACGCGCATACCAGTGGCAAATAGTAATTCCAGAAGTGCTAGATTTCGGAGTGTGCGATAATCTTGGGAAGAAGATTTTGATGTCATAGTTGAATTTTCTTTTCTTTTCTTTCGTTGGCGGCTAATTATCGAACGATCTTGTTGCGCTTGAGTTAAAAGTCCTTTCATTTCTATCTCGGTCAAAGTTCGGGGAAGTTGTTCAATTCGCCCATAACTAATCTTCACACGCCAGAACGGAGACTCAGGCATCACACCGGTTCGTACCCAGTAGGAGCAAAACACCTTAAGAACTACAATCTTTCGCCGAATCGAAGCTGGAGAATAATCTTTCTGACGGAGATGCGCAGCCCAACTTTCAATATGACTACTGCGTAATAATGAAACATCAAGATCGCTTTCTACGAACTCTTGAAATTGCTTCAAATCAGAGCAATATGCTTTTTTAGTTTTTTCTCTCCGCTCATGAGTAGAAAAATAGCCGTTCAGAAACTTAGTACACGCTTGATTTATCTGCATAGTTCGACATCGATCGCTTATTTACGAAAGTAATAAGTTATTTAAATTTCAGATTAAATTTAAGAAAAAGACTTCTGGATACTTAATTTTTAATCGAATATAAATGGAATATTAATAATTACAAGAGTTTGATAATGCGAAACTTTAGTTTCAACTAAAAATCAATAATCAGGTTATTGTTCCTAAAAAATTGCCATATTTTGCTATTTGGGGCATAATTACGCACAAACTAACTACTAATTCAGGAAGTTTATTGATATTAGCTTTATAGTTTTACGAGATTATTTAGTAGAGATAACTAGGAATTATTCCATGCGTATCCTTCTTCTTACACTAACTGACGACCCTTTTGATCCCGCTGGAGTAGGGCGGTTCGGTGGAACACACGCATTCTTTTTTGATCTTTCAAGGCAATTTGTGCGCATGGGACACAGTGTCACCATAGTGACGCGTCTAAACGATCCCGGTAAGCCGTGTTTTCAATCCCTGGGTCCACTGTGTTGCATTCATAGGCTCAATGTTGGTCCTCCACTCGAGATTGATCATCACTCGCTGGGACACCTGCTTGAAGATTTAATCGTTAGTGTGCGGGCTTTGCTTGAAACCCAATTCGACGTAGTTCAGACGAGCAACTGGCTGTCTGGCGCGGTCGGCATGGCGCTCGTCCCAGATATTGCTAACAAGCACGTGCATCATCTTCTTTCATTAGGACGAGTGCGGCTGGCTCTTGGAGAGGAACCATCGTCCTACGACCAAAATCGAGATGAATGGGAATGCCGTATATTCGCTTCCGCAAATGCGCTTGTCTGCGTGACTAAAGATGAACAAAACGCACTCGAACAATTATATCCAGATGTGGCAAAAGACAAAGTTACCATTATTCCCTACGGCATCGATTCGGACGTTTTCTCGCCCCGCCCAAGCGATGCCTACGATTACTTACGTCGGTCGTGTAGCAGATTCACGTAAGGGTCTCCCGATTTTTTTGGATGCCCTCGAATTGCTGCTATCCGCGGACCTTCCTCTTTTCCGGACGCGCATAGTCGGAGGAGCGTTGGAGGAAACTGAATCTGTCCAACAAGCTCTTCACCAAACTGATGCCTGCCGCGAATCGCTCCAAGCCGGTCGGATTGAAGTTTGGACAGCTGTGGAGAGGACTGCGCTGCCCGAATTGTATAGCCGTAGCACTGTTGTTTGTATTCCTTCTCTGAGGGAACAATTCGGTATGGTCGCGGTAGAAGCAATGATGTGTGGCACACCGGTTGTAGCCAGCAAAGTCGGTGGATTGCAGGATTTAGTCGTCCATAATCTAACCGGGTATTTGGTAGACCGTCTGAATCCGCCGGCGTTGGCAGCCGCTCTCGCGCAATTTATTCGAAACCCCAGCTTGGGAAGTTGGATGGGGCGCAATGCACTTTTATTGAGTACGAACAGGTTTGAGCTGGATATTATTACACGCCAATATATAGAACTTTATGAGGTCTTAATGAACGATGCAGAGCCTACTCATAATGAGTTGTCCGGGCTGGCGCTACTGCGTCAGCGAATGATTGAGACTCATCAGCCGACCATTGAGCAACTAATTGGAAGTAGTGTCCTAAGATACCAAGATGTTTCTTCGAGTCCTACGCCAAGTTTCGTCGTCGAGACCAAGGATGGAAAATACTTTGTCAAAATTCACCAGAAACGCCCGCGTTCTTTAACCTGTCTAACGATTAGTGAATACAACGCCCAGTCTCAAACCATACCGTCACAGCGAATCAAAATCGCTCAACTTCTTTCATCCGCGCCGGTTGTACCAAAGGTTATATCAGCAGATGAAGACAGCGGTATTATTATCCAAGAATTGCTATCGGATAATGTGTCAGCTACAGAGCAAGAAGCGGAAGTTCTAATGATTGAAGCGTCGAAGCAAATTCGGTCACTTGTAGCGGTACAAGGACCCGAGGCAGAACAATTCCTGCAGGCATTGCAGGTCGCGGCGACGGCGACCGAAGAAGAACGAGCAGTAGAGTTCGTTGATAATGCCGCCGCTAAACTCAGTTTGGCTATTTTAGGGGTCGAGCCTTACTTGCGGCAATGCCATCCGCAGATAGAATTGATACGTTTAGCTAGCTATTTACGAAAGAACTCTTGGGCTGTTAGACCGGAATTCGGGGCGCGGGCTCAATCTTTAATCCGATTTCTAATCTCTGAGCATAGTTTGATATGTACCTACCCTTACCTCCAGCACGGGAGCATGAAGCGAGAGCATTTGATGCGACGGCATTCCGACAGCACGGCGGCGGTTTGTGATCTTGATCATGCTGGGCTATATGTCGGTTCCCATGACATCGCGCATTGGGTTTATGACCAGTACGCTCGTAATGAAGTCGCAGCGCCCTTTCATATGCTTAGCCAGATTCGTCGTCTTGCGGACACTGATAATGACTGGTTCCTTAGCGCTGTCTGGCTGGCGATTTTCCCCATTTACGATGCTATATGGCGCTTTGCTGGAGGTAACTGGAAGTTAAGACAGTGGGAGATGCAGTTTCTAACGGCTTATCCCGAAGCCTTTAGAAAAGTGTTACTCAGTCAGGAGAAAACGCCGGACTCCATTGATTTCAACTAGATATTTCAGCAGAATGCTATCGAAAGGGAATTGTTCTTTCGAGGCAATTTTCGCTGCCGCTTTCTGCACCGTAATAGCTGTTTCCGGTTGGAAACTACGTTGAAGAACAGGTTCATAAAGCTCTGGGGCTAGGCTTGCTCGAAATGCAATGTTAATAATCGGCAGCAGAGTTCGTCCTCGCTTTAGGACATTATCACTGTCCCATGTTTCAGTTTTAAGACTGGTAAGGGTTTGTAGGTCACGAGCTCTTGCTCCCTCCCAGTTGCCGCATAGTTCATGGGTTGTAGCCAGATTTGCATAGACGCGCCAGAGCCGACGCCCAATTTGATGCTGAATCGCAATAGACTCTGCTTCGTTTAGATAATGAAAAGCTGCCTCTATATTCCCTTCCATCAAGGACGAAACCGATAGATTCAAGTCGCAGCGGAGGCAAGTATTGTCGAGTCCTTGCGACTTGGCAATTTCCAGCGCCCTTTCGGCTTGAAGCCGTCCTTCAGTCTGTCGCCCGTCAAATAGATTGATGAAAGATAGGCTGGCGAGAGCGTGTGCCTCTCTCGGGACAAGTTTGTGTATACAAGCGGAGCGAAGTTGGCGTTCCCAATGGTATCTAACCTTGGTCCAATCTGACCGCAGATACGCAGCTCCTGTATTGGAACGTATCTTGTTCAAGAGTGTCCAATCGGACTTGGCGCGATGCTTAAGAGCTTGCTTTAATGTTTTCAGCGAGTTGTCCCGGCGTCCTATTTGGCGCAAACAAATCGCCAGCCGAACCAAGTTCTCAGCACGATCTGCCCCCCCTCTCTTACTTATTGACGCAAATATTCTTTCCGCTTCCTCGTGACATATTATAGCGTTTTCAATATCATTTCGCTCAAACAGGAGACGACCCTCCATGGCAATTAATGAAGCAGTGCTGATATGATCGTTAAGGCGTTGGCTGATCATCCGCGCTTCGGTAAGAATAGCATCGCTCAAACTGCTGCTTCCCGAAGACACTACTCCCAGACAGTGGAGATTATCATGTAAAACCGTTAGCGCAGTTATATCCCGCAGTTGCCAATCGCTAAACACGCGGCGACAAGCCGGCGATGTCTGAACTGCAATATCTATCCAAGAAGAACTGCGCTTATCAAACTCAGACCACTCGGGATCAAGTGTCAACAGCGCGATATGGTTGGCTTTCAGGGCATCTGCGGGGCGCCCTCGCTCACGCTGCTCATGCGCCGCGAGTCTCGCCAAATCGAAAGCCCGCTCTGCGTGACCGGCTTGGTATGCGAGCCGCGCCATGAGAATCGGCTCTCCATCTTTTTCAATAGCGCCGAGAAGCGCATCAGCCAACTCCCTACGCCGCATATCGGGCAGCAATGACAAGACAGCGCTGCGTACGATGTCATGGTCGAACTCAAGGTTTTTCTGCTGATCTGATGACAATGCCATTAGGCTCCATCGCGAAGACTCGCCGATAGCGTCCATAGCCTCATCCCAATCGGGTACGCCGATGGCTTGTGCCACTAAAAGAAAGGGAAACTGGCGACCATAACACGCTCCTGCCTCGACGAATTTTCGCAACCAGTGCGGTTTATCCCGAAAAAATACTTCAAGTCGTCGCCGGGTTGTCCGGTCAATACCTTCATGCTCTAGAAGATGGCTAAGTTTCTCCGGATTTACTAGAACAGGATATCCCCCCGTTTCAAGAACCTGCAAGACGCTAAGTTGACGCAGATAGAGCAACGCCTCCCGAAGATTGAATGGTGTAGTGCCAACTTGTTCGATTATTTGCTGGATATGCACAGCCTCTAAGCTAGGAGCGGTCTGGTGAAGAATCTTGTAAGCATCGTGTTTGGAAGGCGGATAAATGATGTCGATGGCGTCTTCCGCTAACTCCGACAATTCCCTGAGCCTCGTCAACCAGTCGGCGATAATATCGTGGGTTCCTATCTCTCTGGCAGGGCGTGAGGTGAGAAGAACAAAAATATTGCCGCGTCCCCTGCCTCGGAGAAGGGTCAAAGCTTCTCCGAGCAAGCTGATGGTCGAAGGAGAAACCTTGTGCAAATCCTCCAGCACGAATATGAGTCCGCCTGCGGCACTAGCCTCAGCCAGAAGAGTAGCAAATAACTGGGCGCGCAACTTTACGCTGTAATTACTGGGTTGAAGCCCGCTTGAGCAGCAGAGGTCATTTGCTAGAGTTTCACACGCCTCCGGCGAGAGATTTAGCCTTTCCAGCCAACGCACTATGGCGGGTTTGACTTCGTCCTTAAAAGGCTCCTTTGGAAATGGGAATAAACTCGAAAATGTTCTTTCGATTAGCTTAACGTCATCGCCGACTGTTTCTCCGTCAAGGAGAACCTCGTGAAGACCCTGAGCCTGCCATTCCTTTCGTAGTCGTCCGACAATAAATGATTTTCCTAAGCCGCCCGGAGACAGCAGGAACCTCAAAAAAAGCCCGCCTGACGCGCGCCAGTTGTCAAAGCTACGCCGTATTGCCGTTTCGGTAACGTTCTGAGGCTCAGCTAACACTAAACTCAGTCCTTGCTCCGGAACATAAAAGACGTTTGTTGATTTTATCACCAGCGGAACGCGCGCGTCTCGCAGAATGATTTCGAAACAGGAAGCATCCCACTTGCCGGGCGTCTCGGACCAGATAGCAAATACCCAGCGCTGGCGGTCGCCCGGCGAGAAGATAACTGAGGCATTCCGTCCTCCGACTCTATGAATGGTGACTGCCTCTGGCTGCTTCGGAACAATGTCTAAGACACTGTGGAATGGAGATACGTCCTTACCTACAATGAGATCAATGACTGCAAAAACGGGTCGGTCCGAACGGGCTGTGCAAGGAGCCTTTCCCGCAGTTCCGTCATTTGAATCAAGTGTATAAGTCAGCCGACCTTGAATTATCCGCTCCTCGTCGTTAACCTGAATCGTCTGCTTATCACTACTAAATAGCTCTTTGCCGGTAGCATAATCATCGTCCAATTCAAAGTCTTCAAAGGATGCCTCATCGGGTTCATTCAGCCATTTAAGGAGTCGTTCTCCCGAAACTAGGCTGAATTGCATGTTTAGCGGACCACAGAAACTCTCCAACCATCGATGCAATGGTTTGGTAAATTCTCGATTGGTAATGAATATGATTTTAGTCGCTTTGTTGGCAAATGCATCTATGACATGTGACCCCAAGTCCGATTTCCCAACATTTTCGCTGTTGCGCTTCTTGATTTCTAGAAGAACTTTTATGGTGACTGCCAAATCCGGACCCAACCCAATGGCAAGGATATGCTCGGCTTCACCATCTCTCCCTCCGTCTTGCGAAAACGGAGTTTTGCTGAGTTTGATATCGTACTTCGAATAAAGCCGTCGAATAGCCTGGACAGTTGATGTCTCGAATTCTTGCCATGACATCCGATGAAGATCTTCAAGAGTATATCGGCTTGGCATAAATGATAATTCCTAGTTATCTCTACTCCTATGAAATGCTTGGCTTTGTAATGTTATTTTTGATGTTTTCTTTCTGATGATGAGTTGAGGATGGTAAGAATAATTACAATAAATACAATCAGGAAAAGTGCCTTACATGGATTAACTCATTTTAATTGTCGAATTTCTCAACCCACAATTTGCCGTCTTCCATCAAAACACCGAACTCAATCATGCACGGGCGGTTTGTATCTTCAGAGTAGATTGGGCGATTAAAGCAAAACGTGCCGGCGTTTTTTGCGCAGTGTTTTTCCATTGACCGATATACTTTTCCGCGTTTAGACCAACCGCGATTAATATCTCTGCACTGGGCGAATATGTTTACTTCCAGACCACCGCCGATAGTATGAGCCATAAAATGTCCTTTATCGGTATTGGCTCCTAAATATTTTTCCGTTTGACCGACCCAGCCTTG
>JACMKU010000080.1 GCA_014379965.1 Chitinophagaceae bacterium | reverse complement strand
TACATCTTTAGGCACTGCTTTTTTTCTTCCCTTTTTCTTTTTTAGAATTTCAGCGATCAGGGGCCCCATCTCTCCTAATGTCGTCACATGTGTAGCCTCCATATTGTTTATTACAGAAAGCGGCATATCAGGATACTCAGCCTCGTTGGGATCCTGCACTATACAGGTGCCTCCGCTTCTCTTAATGGCCCACATGCCGGATGTTCCATCGTCGAGTAAGCCACTTAGGATAATTCCTATTGTATGGGAACTATAAACCGCGGCGGCTGATCGAAATAAAACATCGATGGAGGGACGGAAACGGTTTTCCTCAGGACCTGCACCTAAAAGGAAATGGTTATCTTTTACAAGTAAATGCTGGTTGGGACGGGCAATATATATATTATCTTTCTTGACGGGAGCACCGTCAACGGCAAGGCTGCATGTCATGGAGGTAACCTGTTTCAGGCGGTGGACTACAAAGTCACCAATTCCCTTACGGGATAAATGAAGCACGATGCAATAAGCCACATCCAACCCCTTTTGCAACGTTTGCACGAGTTCCGACAGTGCATTCAATCCACCCGCCGATGCTCCAATGACAACTATAAATTTCGGATGATTGATCATATGAATAATTTAGTATTGGTAGTATCGTTTGGCTAAAGGAACGGTTTACTTTAACTAGTTTTATTTTTTGGTAGGTTGCAATGACAGAACAAATTTTTCCTTCGACGGCTGTGAAATCGTTCTCGGCCCGGTAAGGGTAAGTGCGAGTTCTATCAAATTCCTGAGTTGCTCGACATTATTAGGCTTCCGGATATAATATTGAGCGCCGGTCTTATACAATAGGTTTATTACGGAATCTTCATGTGAAGTGGTAAAAATAATGACCGGCAATTTTTTTAATCTTTCATCGCCTTTTATTTCGGTTAAACAGTCAAACCCATTTTTACGGGGCATGTTCAGGTCAAGGAAAAGAACATCGGGAAACTCTTCTTTTCTCTCATATAGGAATTCCATTAATTGCTCCCCGTTATGTACTACGGCAAGCTGGGTAGGAAAAGGCAACTCCTCCAGTATTTCTTGAAAAATACTCGTATCGTCATTGTCGTCATCGGCAAGCAAAATATATCTGGAGCGCGCTAAATCAGGCATAATTAAAGTTAAACAATTTTCTAAAGAGATCCGTGGTGGAATAAAGCCGTATTCTTGTTGATCTCTTAGGCGCCGAATACTTTTTTCGGTATCCTGCTCAAATCCAGAAGAAATACTTTATCCGACTAGAAAATGAAAAGGGCTTGAATAGAAATCAGGCGACTAAAATCACTTGCCCTCTGTATAACCGGTATAAAGATAGGGGCAGGGCAATCCTCCTATTCAGAATGATGGCAGAACCATTATGTCTCCAAGGGACAGTTATGTGGGTATGATTTTCCCCGGTTCCATAAGTTGAGGGTGTATCGGTTAAATAAGATTAATATTGGCAATGAAACCCAAAGAGTGCAAAAAAGCGGATTACATTTTGTGGCATAGAATTTTGCAATAATTAATATAAGGATAACCAGTGATTGTGTACATTAGAAATATGGTTAGTGTCCGTTGCAAAATGGCCGTAAGAACCGTATTGGAAAAGCTTAAGATTGACTACTTGTCTATCGAATTGGGTTATGTGAGTTTTCCATCAGAATTAACGTCAGACAAACTAACGGAATTTGGAGCAGCTTTAAAGCAGTATGAACTGGAATTGATGAGCGAGAGGAAGAAAAACGTTGTTGACCGTATAAAAATATTGATCATTGGAATGTTTCATTCCCCTAATGTTGAGAATCCTGGAAAGCTATCCGAATACCTAAGTAAGAAATTGAATTTGGAATATACCTACCTGGCGAACGTATACTCTGAAACCGAGGGAAGCACTATTGAAAAATTCTATATCTTAACCAAGATTGAGCGAGTGAAGCAGATGCTGGTTTCTGAAGGGCTAACAATAAAGGAAATTTATTTCAAATTGAATTATAGCAGCGAATCACACCTTTGTCAGCAGTTTAAAAAAGTTACGGGCCTGACCCCCTCTATGTATAAAAACGCCTTGGAGACTGAAGCAGTTACCTCAGGGGAATGATAAAAATGTAATAAATGATCAGAATAATATAATAAATGAGTGAGATAAAGTATGACATTTGAAAGCGATAATGCCCCAATTATGAAACAAAGCACGAATTTATTCATCGTGGATGATGATGCCGATGATAGACGGCTTTTCATAGAAGCTGTGAAGGAAGTAGGTGAGGATATTGAGTGCACTTCCGCAGTAAATGGGGAAGAGGCACTGGAGATTCTAAAAGATCCTGCCAATACTTTACCAGACTATATTTTTCTGGATATCCGGATGCCTAGAGTTAATGGAAAGCAATGTTTATTGGAGATCAAGAAAGATGACCGGCTAAAGCATATTCCCGTAGTTATATTTACTACATCCCGGGATGTGGAAGAATCTAAAGAATTGAGGGAAATGGGGGCATATCATTTTATCAGTAAGCCCACTGACCCGGATGAAATATTTTACCTGGTATCTTTTATACTTGCATTCCCCCACAGCTAATAATTCTCAGAAAATCCTACCGGGTCTTGAACGAGGCGCGGGATTTGGTTAAATATTTAAAATCTTTATAGAGGACTAGATAACCTGAGAGCGAGAAACAGAGCGGGAGCGAGGATAGACCCTCGCTCCCGCTCTGTTTCTCGCTCTCACTATGCTCCCGCTCTGTTTCTCACTCTAAATTTTTATCCAGCCCCTAAACCCCCTCGCCGCATAATACGACTCGGCCCCATTGTGGTACACGAAGACCTGACCATACCTCTTGTCACAAAACAGCGCACCTCCGCGTTTCCTGATTTCAGCAGGAGTCTCTACCCAGCTAGATGTCTTCGTATCGAAGTCGCCCAGTTCCTGTAGCTCGCGATATTGTTCTTCCGATAGAATGGTAATGCCCATTTCGGCAGCCATATCGATCGCGCTATTTTTAGGTTTATGTTCCTTCCTTGACGCGAGAGCATCGCCATCGTAACAAACACTGCGGCGGTCTTTAGGACTCTCTGCGGAGCAGTCATAGAAAATGTATTCTCCCGTCTTCTTATCAAGTCCGACTACATCCGGCTCACCGCCCGTACTCTCCATCTCGTCGAGCGACACCAGTTTTTCAGGATTAGCCTCAATCTTTGCCTGCACCTTGGCCCATTCAAGACCTTTATGTCGCTTCATGTTTTTCTCGAAGCGAGCTTTTAATACTCTGAGGAGTTCATCCCGTTGACCTGGTGGCAACTTCTGTTTGTTAATTTTGCTCTTGCTCATAGTTTGTGATTTCCACACTAGATAATATTTATAACCGATCATCATTGAAAGTACATCGGCATATTGCTAATGCGATTTACTGTATTCTTTCGCTTAGGTAGTTCTCCAATTTTTCTACGTTCTGCTTAAGGCCTTCACCTGCCTTGAAGACTTTGACTACTGAATCAAATAACTCCTGTGTTTCGAACAGCATCGTCCATTCCAGCAGTGTTCCTCTTTCCTGAGGCTCAAAAAGGATCGTGGCGACGTAATTTGGATTGAAGTGTTGGAACACGATTTTCTTAAACGGTACTACTTCGAGGAACAGGCTCTTATTCGGGTACCTTTTTCCGTCAGGACCATGCATGGTGAGCCGCCATTCGCCACCAGCGGATACATCCATTTCATGAATCGTGTTGGTGAACCCACTCGGTCCCCACCAATGTGCAATATGTTCAGTATTCGTCCAGGTCTCCCAAACCATTTCAATTGGGGCGCTTAAGATCTTTCTGATCTGCAGCTCCCTGTTTGTTGTGACGTTATTCGCTTGTTCCATTGTTTCACTTTGGTTGAACTTTGATTACTAATCATTCAATCCTTTTCCCTTAAGTATCTGTTTTATGGAACTTTCCACGCGCGACTCGCGTGTCTTCGGTAGTTTCGGTGACGAAAAATGAAAGATGTATGCTCGTTGTCTTCCGGGAGTCAATGCCTCGAACGCCGTCTTCAAAGCAGCCGATTTATCCAATTTATTTTTAAATTCTGCCGGCACCTTAAACTCGGAGGTCTTCTTCAACTTCACTTTCAATCCAGCCTTTTCCACCTCAATTGCTTCGAAAATATAGGCCTTCAAAACCGATTTCATTTTGACTATCTCCCTGGCATTGGTGAACCGGATCTGGCGGGGGGCCTGCACATTCTCCGTTTGCTGGATGAGGATGCCATTCGGATCGGCTAGCAAGGCACCTTTGAAGAACAGGAATGCACAATATTCCTTGAATGAATGTATCAGAACGATGTTACGCTGGCCCTTGGCGACTTCAGTTGTGGGGGAGGTATAACATGGACAGCCCCACTTCAATTCTTCGGCAAGGCCACAATCCAGGGCGATGGATCTCAATTGACGTATCTCTTCTTGCCATTTCACGGCCTTATCAAAGTAAAAATCGACTTTAGGGTTCATGGTGCTAATTTATAGATTTACGAAGCAAGATTCACGCAGAGGCGCGGAGGCGCAGAGATATTCACAAAGAGTGGATGGTTTACCCGGCCCCAACCAACTTAATCACCTACCTCCTCACACTAGCTTCCCTACCGCAGCCTGCAAACGATCATGCGCCATATTTAGGCCTTGCGCGAAAGGAAGCTTAAGCATCTGGTCGCGGGCGGCGACGGACTTGTATACAATATGCATCGTCAATTTGCTGGTATCGTCGGTGAGTTTCTCGAATTCGAAGAACTCAAGCTGCACGGGGAAGGGCGTATTCTCCATCTCGAAAGTCCGAGTGATTTTCTGATTTGGTACAAACTCATGAATGACACCATTAGCCCGGAATACCACGTTCCCTTTCGGATCACTTGTTTCATATTGCCACCCACCATGCTTCCTGCTTTCAAGTTTGACCACCTTCGTTCCCATCCATTGTTCAACAATCTCAGGCTCTACATTCGCTTTGAAAAGTAGTTCTAATGGCAAATCAAATTCTCTTGTTATCAGCATATCCTGCTGGCCGTCTTCGGCAGTGATCTTTGTTTTTCGTTCCATAACCGTTATTTTTTTGATTTATATTTCTTCATGATGTTCTCCAGTTTGTCAAACCTGTCATCCCACATCTTGCGGAACGGCTCTATAAACTGAGCTATTTCCTTCATTTTTTTTGGATTTAAGTGATAGTAGATCTCCCTGCCGTTCTGCTCCTGTCCCAGCAATTCGCATTCGGTCAGTATTTGCAGGTGTTTCGAGACTGTCGGTCTCGCCGTATCGAAATTCGAGGCGATAGCTCCGGCCGTCATGGCCTGGGAGGCTACAAGGAGAAGAATGGCTCTTCTGGTAGGATCGGCTATAGCCTGAAATACGTCACGTCTTAAATTCATTATGTAGCTATTTGGCTACAAATGTAAGTGTAGTCATTTAACTACGCAAATCTTTTTTTTGTTGGTTTAACGTTTAAGGGTTTAACGTTTAACGTTCTTAAGATCGAAGATGCATTTACTGTTCTGTACGGGCGTGTAGGAGGTAATACTTTTTTTATAAAGTATGGCATCACAAAATGTTCAATAGTTGTAGTCAATTCTGATTTCAGAACGTTAAACGTTAAACCCTTAAACGTTAAACGATAGAGAATAAAACCCTAACTTTCATAAAAGCCATTCCTTGCTGTTCTTGCAACATACACCACAACCCGCTTTAAAGTCATGGGTGGACTACTTCTTCCTGATGCATCTGCGACAGGATGAGGGGCAGCCCCCGGTGGTGTGTCCTTTTCCTCCAACACCTTTGCAATTCATGGTGTTTTATATTGACGATCCGGCGGAGACTAAAAAGGAAGGGGAGACTGTCGTCAAAACAAGGGCACGCTGCATGGTTGTCGGCCCCCAGGCTACTCGTATGAATCTCATCGTGCGTCGAAGCCATAGATGTTTCGTCATCGCGTTCAAACCAGGCGGACTCTACCGCTTGTTGGGCATACCAATGCGTGAGCTCTTTGATGATGGCTTTGAGGGTCGGGAAGTGCTTGGTTCCGAAGTGGAGAGTATTACTGAACAGTTACAAGAGGCTACCACATTCCCGGAAATGGTCGTCATCGCAGAAAACTTCCTGGTCGACAAACTCTCAACCATAGAATCCATTCTTCCTTTTGATACAGCTATGCAACTGCTGGTGAAGAATAATGGGTTATTGACTATTGAACAGGTGGCTTCCTATTCCTGTCTGAGTCTGCGGCAATTCGAACGTAAATGTCACGAGCGCGTTGGGTATTCGCCCAAGTTTTTCGCGAGACTCGCCCGCTTCTCAAGTGCTTATCGACTGCGGGAACGCGATCCACGCCTGAGCTGGACGGCTATTGCTCATGACACCGGGTATTTCGACCAGATGCACTTTATCCGTGACTTCAAACAATTTGCAGGTATTACTCCAACGGGAATGTCAGAACAAATGAGCGCGAACCCATTCCCCATGCAAGGCTCTCTACAGCTTTAATAAAATTCTCCGGAAACTTGTCGTTTTTGTACTATGCCAGGGGTAGTAGGCGATCCTATTTTTGATGAAAAAAATATGAGATCGACAACCGGAATCAATTTAGTATGTGCAGCCTTCCTTTTACTCAATGGGGCGCTATCCGCCACCGCGCAATTCAACAAACTGGATTCGCTAAGTGGGTATCATCTAAAAGTCTACTTCAGCAAAGGCCAAAAGGAGCGGGCAACACAAATGGCGATACGTTCACACAACGCGATCGTATACGCCGATAGTCTTATAAATTTCAGACCTAACGTGAGCTTGTTAGTGTTATCACCTCTTGACTGGCCCCAGTACACGAAGTTCCCTGTATATGGAATGCCTCATTACACGAATGATCAAACACTGGTAGTAGCGACGGAGGATAATGCCCTTTGGAAAAGCTTTCTCCCGCCGATGGACCAGCTTCCACCTTCACTGGCTGAACAAATAAAAAAGGTCTACAAAAAAGATGAAGCCTTGACAATGCAGCCATTCTTCGATCTCCTGGCGTTGCATGAGCTTGGCCATGCCTTCCATATGCAAGCCTCTTTAAACATGCAGCGGAAGTGGATGGGAGAATTCTTTTGCAACTTGTTTCTCCATACCTACATAGCCGAGAGAGAACCTCAGCTCCTTCCGGCGCTATCGATTTTCCCAAACATGGTAGTAGCGGGTGGGACGAGGGATTTCACGTTTACTACATTGGAACAATTCGAAAGCAAGTATGAAGAGATTGCGATGCAGCATCCCCGTAACTACGGGTGGTATCAATGCCGACTACATGTAGCGGCAGGCAAGGCCTACGATGCAGGAGGCAAAGACGTTTTGGTGAAATTATGGCGTTCATTGAAATCGAAGGATAACAGAAACGATAAGGAATTCGGTGACCAATTGGTCAGAGAGGTGCATCCGGTGGTGGGGGAGGTGGTGCTTAAGTGGTGAGGACTTGAGGCGTTTAACGTTTAAGGGTTTAACGTTTAACGTTCTTATCATCGTAGATGCAATTCAGAATCCTGGAGGTTGAATTGAGACCTGTCGTAGCTATTTGTTTAGAAAAACCTGTCTTCTTAATGGTCAGTTATTATTAACCTCTTCAATAATCAGAACGTTAAACGTTAAACGTTAAACGTTAAACCCTTAAACGACACCTTAGTTGCCGATCCCATCCCCCTAACTTTTGTTCTATTGCTTGTTGACGCCGCGCATTTTAATTTCATCCCTCAAACAGCAATATTCGGTTAGCGCATACAGCAGCTTCCGGTTTCCATCTTCGTAGCGGTTCCCATGAGGTCTCGAGAAATTAAAAACAAATTGAATGAGGAGTCTATTCATCACAATATTATTTTGCGCCTATGCATCGATTCTGAGTGCCCAAATCCCAGACAGCCTCGACAATTTAGTGTACAAAGTAAATGCGGGCTGGAAGTACCTCCCCAATGAAACCTACCGGCAATTCACCTTCACGGGAAAAGGCAACAGCTTTTGTGTGGTGACGATTTACCAGGCCAGGCCTTCGAGCGGAAATAAAAATGTTGATTTCAATAGTGAATGGACGGAAAGGGTTGAGAATAATTTTACGGTATTTACCCTGGCGGCGCCGAAGCAGCTGAAAAGTAAATCCGGTTCGACTTTTCAACGCCTTGGAGCTAAAGCGGTCGATAAGCAGGGGAACAATTTCTATGTTCAGTTAAATGTATTCGACTGCAATACCGCCATCCAGAGTGTGCTTGTGATCTCGGCAACACAAAAGCAACTGCAGCAATATGACTCTTCCTGGCAGGGTTTGATTACCAGGGTTAAGAAGGATAGGATAGCGCCGAATCCCCCGAGTGTGTCGACAAGCGCCGCAACATCATCAACAGGTTCCACAGCGCGTTCTGCAATCAACGGCTCCTGGCACAAATCATCGAGCAGTCCCTCTGCCTATACGAATGGAGTACTAACCAATCTTGCATATTCAGGGTATACGAAAGGCGAATACAATTTTAATAATGATGGCACATATACTTTCCAGGGGGAAAGTTGGAGTGGCAATTTTAACTCAAACGAATACCGGCTGTTGGATGAAAAGGGAACATTTACATTGAGCGGTAACCAGCTTAGCGTGGTGCCCACGAATGCCCTTTACAGGGAAGTCGATAGAGACGGAAAATTGAAGCGATCGGAAAAGCTTTCACTGGCGAAAAGAACGTATACATGGAAGACACATTATTATGAAGGACTCAACGAGACAGCGTTAGTACTGGCTGCGGGAAAAGAGAATCAGATTGACGGAGGCTTTTCCTCTTCCGAGGCGTTTCCGAAATCATTTATCTATAGTCCAGGAAAAAAACTGGAATTCCGTTTCTTACCTTATAAACCCTGAAAGTGAAAAAGATATTACTTACTGCCTGCGTAGCCATTTTCGTCCATGCCACATGCTTTGCGCAGGTGCCGTCACAGGCTGATATGGATAAATTATTGAAAGAAGCGAAGGATCAGCTCAAGTCGATGGGTGGCGATTCACTGGCGAGTAGTAAGCTAAAGGAACTGGAGAAAAATGAGAAGCAATTCAAATCCATTGTTACCAACAGCAAGACCAATGTGGATGCAAATCAGAAACCGGGCGCCTTTCCTGTCAGGCAGGTTAAGCTGTTGGCACTTGTTTCCAGGAAGAGACTTTCCAGGCAGGAGGCGGCTGCATTTATTACACAGCTAAACAAAACGCTTAAAGGAAAGCTGGCGACTCAATATGTACAGTCGGCCGAACGGATCATCGCGAAGTTGAATGATCCATTTTTGATAATGGAAGCAGCCGTGCTTGCCGCGCATTCGAACGCGGGGGAGGAGGCGATATTGTTGGCCACCTATGCTGCATCAGTTAAGCCGGAGCCGAACCTGGTGAATAATTGTGCCGCGATATTAACGATGGGCGGGCTGGAACCAGCATCCATCACGCTGCTCAAGACATTGTTGCCAGCATATTCTAATAACACCACCGTGTTGAATAACATGGGACAGGCGTATGCCGCATTAGGAGAAAAGGACTCTGCCATGTTGTTTCTCGGACGCTGTATAAAGTTGAATCCAAATCATGCGCAGGCGAGACACTGTGCGGGTGTAATCGAGAACTCGAAGGGGAATAAGAAAGCCGCGACGGATCATCTCCAAAAATCACTCGAGAATGCTTACGACCCCGATGCAAGCCGGTTGGTAAAGTTTATCGATCCCAGTTCTAAGCTGAGCCGGTTTGCGAAACCACATATAAAGATTCCGGAGTACTTCAACATTCATAAGTACCTGCCTTTTCCTGAGCCGGCTGTCTCTGTGGATGATCTTCCAAGAGCCGAAGGTGAGCGGAAGGAATACGTAGCGATGTTGCAAAGAGAGATCGATAAATTATCCAAGATGATGACCGAGGCTGCTAGTGGTTCGAACACAATCCTAAGCAGCGTGAGCAATAATTTCACTACAGGATTCGCAGTCCCGAAGGAATCCATGATGCGCACCGCTTTTTACCAATTCTGTTCAGAAATGGTCAATGACCTTGCAATCGAGCTCAAGGATAATCATCAAACATTCTCAGATCAGAAAAAGAACATACAAATTGAACTAAAGACCCTGGAGCAACTTTACTATGAGGACAAGAAGAAGATTGATAAGCAATACCAAATGGTTCACTATGCAAGCTGTCGTGGAGAAGACGGCTGTAAATGTCCAAGACCGGACGAGGATGAGCATTGCAGAAAAGTAAATGACCTCACCAATCTTCATTTGAAGCGAAGCGCTTTGCATATTAAAGACATGCAATTAAAGTTATTGCATCCCTACCAGAATTTCAACGAGATAGCCTACTGGGATTACCTGAAGTATGCCCCGCTTCATCCAAAACCCAGCGGTATCCTCACCTTTCGTAATATTTTTTACAGCCATGCCATTAGCTACCTGAGGGCTTTGCAAATTCATACATGGGTAGTTTCAGCACAGCCATGTAAGCTTCAGCCGCCTGCCGCGGCATCAAGAAAGGAGGGAGGGAGCATCGAAGAGCCGGAGTGCCCATTTGAAATAAGTAAGGAATATGGCATTTTTAAATTCGAGATGGATTGTGATAAGAGTACGCTGACACTTTCGGCCACTGATGAGATAAACTTCATTTATTCCAAGGATAACTTCTCGAAAGCATCAAGCATTGAGATCGAGATGGGAATCGAGCATAAGGATAAGTGGGAAATTATTCCGGGGTATACCTCTTCGCTCGGCGGTGGAATCAATGAATCGCTTGTCATTGAATTCGACAAAGAAGGGAAGTTTTCAGATTTCCAGATCAAAGGAGGGGTAAAGGTATCTGCGAGTGCAACAATCGACCCTAAGAACGAAGCAGTCAAGAAGGTTGTGAATACTACTGCGTGGAAGGGTTCCGAGAAGTTCAACTATACATTTAGCATGAAGAATGGCTTCAGCTACGAAGACGGCCTATTGCGTCCAGTTGCTGAATCGATTCTTGGAATCAAGCCGGAAGTGCAGATCAATAAAAATGTTCAACCCTTTAAGAACTGATGAGAATAACGTTGTTATCTATGTTATGTCTGGTGTCGATGAGTTCATTGGCGCAGTTATCCCGCGAGGATTCAATCATGGCGATCCGGGGCAAGTGGAAAAAGGATCAGGCGGTAGTCGGGGCTCATGATGCCGCACTCAAGCAGCAGCATTATCCGGTAGTCTATAAGAAGATTGATTCGATAGCTTCATTCTTCATGCAAGCTTACCCGGTGCCAACGGGCATGGAAGCGAAGTGGTATGCAAATATTGCGAATCCACCTTTGTTTGCGAAGGCGCCTACGCCTTACAGTTTCTGGTCATCGTATAAGTATTATTATTTCAACAAGAACCTTCAAAAGATCATGCTCGGTGATGAAACGACTACCTGGGCATATGTGTTCGTTAATTCATTCAATTGGCTGCTCCGGGATTCGAAGCATGACTTGCCAACGGAAGGTGAAAAAAAACGGATATGGCAGTTGCCCAGAATTCTACCCGGGGATTGGAAGGGCCACCAGGTATTCGAGGCCTTTACGCATGCCCCCGATGCGAGAGCCGTCGTGGTCACAAAGAGAGGACGGGTGCCATGGAAAGCCGTGAGCCAGCGTCAATACCTGGAAGCGGTGCGAAATACAACGGAGGAGACGTACAACAAAATTGTCAAAGACTATGACAGCGGCATTGAAAGAGGCAGGAAGGCAATCGAGGAAATAAAAACAAAGAAAGGCATCGACGCCGATATGAAACAACGAATGGCCGGTGTGGCGCAGGCTCAATTGGATAATAGCCTATCCCGGCGAGAGACAATGCTCGGAAATGCAAGGAAATTGAGAGATAAGGATCTGAGCACTATCGATGAGTATATTCTAAACGCATCTCCTGAAATGCTGGAGAAACAGGCTGTATTGAATCTTAATAAAGATTTTATCACTTTCAAAAAATTCGAAGACCCAACGGCCAGGGAAGCCATGAGTGCCGTGATCATAGATCAGTCATACTTTGATACTACACGTCCGTCATACGAGCCACAATTTATGGTACTGTATTGGCGGTGGAACAATAATGCCCCGGGTCAATATTTTCGACAGCAACTGGAGAATAACTTTCCCCTTGAAAAAATGCAGGCAATGATACGGGAAAAGGCGGGCGGGGTAGCAGCGCGTCCATCATTCGAGAGCGGGCAAGATCGTCGGCTCGATCAAGGGAGAAAAAAATCTATGGGAATCTCTATTTACCTATCCCGCATCACGCGCAGGACAAGTTGGTTCACAGGTCGTCGACGTTTTTGAAGGGCCTAACCATTCGGGACAGATCTTCGATTGAAACATATTTAACCACATAGACACATAGGTACATAGGGTTTCACATAGATTTTTTATTGGTACTTTCTGAGATGCTATACTACTTATACCCGCCCGCATTATTCTTCCCTATGTTCCCGGCTTTCGGATTCTCTTTTTCCTTACTGATCGTTTCAGGATGCTCAGGTCCATCGGCTACACCCTTATCATAATCCGGATCTTGTTCGCTGCCTTGGTTAAAGCCGCCACTTCCCGCATTCTTATCTTTCTTGTGGGTTATCCCACCCGCCTGTGTCTTGTCTTTTGCTGGATCGTTCTTTTTCATGATGTTCGTTTCCTAGAGGGGTCGCATTAACTATGCCAGAACGGAGTAGTGAGTAGTGAATGGTGAGTAGTGAGTAGCCTCTGAAAGGTCAACTGTTCCTAGATAAGGGAAAACTAAGATATCGGAGTCCACTCACTACTCACCATTCACTACTCACCATTCACTATTCACTTCAACGGCACTGCTTTCCCCGTTCTCGCGCTTTCCTTCGCAGCCTCAAGTATTCGCATGACTACCATATTGTTCTCGAGAGAAGAGAGGTCGAAGGGTGGGAGCGTAATCTTGTTTCGTACCACTGCTATGAAGAATGAAAAGGGATCGTTATAGGGTGCTTCACGTTCTTGCAGGACATATTTTTTTTCCTTCTCATCATTGTGAAGGCGGACTCTCATATCGGAGCGGTTGTCGGAGAAGACGGCGCCTGTACTGCCATAGACTTCCATGTCCTTTCTACTGAAGGGCCAGTTCCATGAAGCCTGGATGATGCCTTGCATCTTTGGGTAAGTGAGTAGGATGGTGGCCTCATCATCTACTTTAGGATAAATGTGGGGTTTTATCTGTTGCGTCACAGCCAACACAGATTTCGGTAACTCACCTTTCGTAAGCCACGTGATCAGGTTTGCGCCGTAGCAGCCAAAATCCGTAATGGCGCCACCACCATTCTGAACGGGATCGGTCAGCCAATCCAGAAATTCTTTGTTGACGCCGATTTCCTTAGGCCCATTGTGACCGTCATGTATGACCACTTTTCGCAAGACACCGATACTATCTTTGGATAGGATGTCGTAAGCTTTGTGATTGGTAGCATACCAGGTGGTCTCATAATTGGTCAATAAGAAGATCTTGTGTTTATCCGCAAGTGCCTTCATTTTCTTCGCATGGTCGAGGCTCACGGCCAATGGCTTTTCTACCATCACATGAATGCCGAGCGGCGCACAGGTCTGTACAACTGCAAGGTGTTCGTAGATCGTACCGAATGCGGCTACGGCCTCGGGTTTTGTCTTCGCAATCATCTCGGTCATCGAATTGAAGACAATGTCCATGCTATAGCCATGCTGATCCGAATATCGTTTCGCTAATTCCCTGTTGGGCTCTACGATACCTACAATCTCAAGATCTCCAAGTTGCGGTCGTCCTAGTAACCAATGCACATGCGTGTGTGTCAACCCAACAATCCCAAACCGGAGCGGCTTCTTAGCTTGCGCGAGCAGTGATGCTGTCGTTAACACAAATAGAAAAATCAGGAGGCATTTCTTTTTCATCGGCGTCTTACTTTTTGTCCTGTCCGAAGTTACGCAAATGCGACTTCGATCTCCCGCCTCCCGTCTCCCGCCTCCCGCCTCCCGTCTCCCGTCTCCCGCCTCCCGCCTCCCGCCTCCCGTCTCCCGCCTCCCGCCTCCCGTCTCCCGCCTCAGATTTCTGTTACAAAAAAAGGAGACCGAACTTATCGGTCTCCTTGAATTCAACGGCCATCGCCTAATTATAGAACAAACACAATCATATTAATATACTATCCTAATCTCTACACGGTTGTTCTTCGTACGACCTGCGGCAGAACTGTTATCAGAAATTGGGGTTGTTCCACCAAATCCTTCTACAGTTATGCGGTCTTCGCTAATGCCTTTGCTTACGAGGTATGTCTTAACTGCTGCAGCGCGATTCTCACTCACCGTCATGTTTGTCGTTTCATTACCAGCATTTGAAGTATGACCTTCAATCTTGACCTTCAGCGTTGGATTTTCTTTCATCACGGCTACGAGTTGGTTCAACGATGCAGTTGACTTAGTTGTAAGTTTTGCATTGTTTGCACCGAACGTGATATTTTGAGCCGCTGTTCCAATGGTCTTGCTCACGTTTGCAGGTACGTCAGGGCAACCATTGTTAGTCCTTGAACCTGGTACATCTGGACATCTGTCTTCATCATCATTCACTCCGTCCTTATCGCTATCAGTTGCTGGGCAACCATTCCTGCTGGCAGGACCCGCTTCGTTTGGACATCTGTCATTCTCATCATTTACGCCATCACCATCAGTGTCTGGAATTGGGCAACCATTGTATTTGGCAGTACCTGCCTGGTTGATACACTTGTCATTCTCATCATTAATGCCATCTCCATCAGTATCTGGAATTGGGCAACCGTTGTACTTGGCAGTACCGGCTTGTGTTGGGCACCTGTCAAGTTCATCATTGATACCATCGCCATCTGTATCAGGAATTGGGCAACCATCATATTTCGCGGTACCCACCTGGTTTGGACATTTGTCGTTGGGATCTGAGATACCATCACCGTCAGAATCGCCTGGAACTTTCTTTCCAAATAATTTGATCTTTAAGCCAGCCTGGATATTTTGGTTCTTGTATTGCATTGCTCCAGCCTCAGAGCCCCTGGCGTCCATGTTAGACAGACCATGGATATAACGTCCGAAAAAAGTGACTCTCCCGTGTGGGAAAACCTCGATTCCTCCAAAGGCGGAAAAACTTGTCTTCTTGATATCGTCTCTCTGAGCAAGGTTGTTCTTGTCTTCAACAGAAGAAACGAAATCTACTTGTGGTCCAGCTGTGATTGCGAACTTGTCACCTGCATGAAACTTGAAAAGCAAGGGAACAGATGCATACCTGATCTTGCCATCATTTAACAAGAGAGTTGTTGTTGTGCTAGCCCTATAAGTGTAAGAGCTATACATCAATTGTGGTTCGATCGAGAAAGCTTTAGAGATTGGGAAGTTAATCCAGCCACCTGCAGACCATCCGATCTTTGTGTTGTAATCAATGCCTGTGGGATTGTTCTCTGTAATTCGAAATTCACTGAAATTTGCGCCACCTAATAAACCACCTGAAACGGTGTAATGTTCTTTTACGATTTTCTGCGAGTAGATTGTTGTTATTAGACTACACGACAGAACAAATAGAATTACTCTTTTCATAAAGTAAAATTTAGATTGTTGAAAATGCTTCCTTTACTAATTCGTTTAAAATATTCCACACTATCGGTTCACATAAAGTGAAGTCTTTGTAAACGGGTTCAGCTTTTTTTAAGAATTCTTTATAAAATGCACGAGGGTCCAAAATTTATACCAATGGCGTATAAACTGGCTGAAATGGAGTATATCATGCAGTTAGTACACAGAATTTTGTGTTTCAGTGGTCCATACAAGTAATTAATTCCACATAAATGTTCCCCTAATTCAGCAAACTAGTGCATCAATCTCTGTTTTACATCCCTGATTGACTCTGGCACGTTTTTGCTCAATAGGCATAGTATTGATTATCATGTAGAGAATGAGGAGAAAATCGTTATGTGGAAGCTGATACTTTGTTTTTTAGGCCTGACCCTGTTGCAACTGAATGGTATTGCACAAACCCCTGTGTCATATGTTACAACGACTGCAAGTAACACTCCGCCAACAGTGGCGGTAATGCTACAGGAAGAAAGAGATCGATTCGTTCGGGAATTAAAGGATCTCTCAAACGACCCTACTGTTATAGATCCCCTCACAAATCATTTTTCCTTAGAAGTGAATAAGATACAGGCATCATTGATGTCTAACACTTCATTAAACGAGATAGAGAGGGAGAAGGCAACAAGAAGTCTAATTTATTTCATTAAGGAGCTTACCGCTAATATCAGGGAGCGAAGTACTGATATGTATGACCTTCCCGGCGCCATTCAATCATTTAAATCCATTCTCGCTTCACTCATCGCTCATAAGCCTTTCACCCACGCATTAGTGCCTATCGAGCCACGCCGCCTTGAGATGTTGGCCGGAGCATTTAGTCAATATAAAGAGTTTCCATTGCTTGAGGATATGACCGTCTATAAAAGGATGTCAGCTTCCCCAGCTTATATTCTTCAGTTCCTCGAGAGCAGGCCAGGATTTCGTTACGCCGATTCCTTGCTGGTTGCTGCGGCTGCGAACGATCCCATAAAGGTGGTTTATTATTTAAACAGGGAGAAGCCGGGAATTCAGGAGAAGATAAGAAGCAGTGACAATCTTTACGTCCAGCAGATCGTATCGCTTTCAAAAGGAAAGAATGCTGCCGAGGTGCTTCCCTTCATAATTCAACTTGCTGAGAATAAAATAACTCCTCAGGAGATTTTGGAAAAGAGACTCGATGTCAACGAGTATTTCCGCCTTCTGGTTAATTCTCTCAAAGTTGCGAGAGAGTCAAAAGACTCTGCGTCTATTTTCCTTGGAGCTCTGCGAAATGGAATTAAAGACAAGGCCCTTGCGTTTTATGCTAACCAGATCAACGACCTCCATAATGCTACCGATGCCGTCCGTTTCGCATCGGTTAAGAATCTACGCCCCGAGGATTTGTATTATGTGATTACAAGTTGTGGTGAAGAACTTTTCACTTCTAGCTATCTCGGTCTATATAAGAGGTTAATGGAAAATTTCAAGGATCAGCCCGCGGACGCATTGTTCGAACTGGTGCGTTATGATAATTTCCGGACATTCATGCGACTCGCCGCCAACTATAATGTTCTAGGCGATTTCTTACGGAATACCGATAAGGACGGGAAGATGGCCATACTGAAGAGATTTATCGCCGGCATCGAGAATGATATCAATTCTGGTGTTGACAGGGCGATGGATATCGCGGACGTATTTGCCAGTCTCGATTCTACTTCAGATGTAAATGGGTTGATTAGCGCTGAGCTTCGCTCTAATCTTATTCGTTGCACCTCTAACAAGCAGTTTCTCGGAATGAGGCTTTACACGATACTGTTGCAGGTGCTCGACCTCGTTAATCGGGAAGATTCTAAAGTTTGGGCGAAATTGGGCAACTACGACGTACTCGAACGCAAATCACTGGAGAATGAGAAAGGTGAGATCGTTCAGTTGATGTTGTTCTACGGTGACGAAGATGGAGTGGCGTCTTTCAACAATTTCCTTAAATCATATTCTAACGACAAGAAATGGGAAGTGACGAAGAATGAGAGTTGGGTAAGTGTTCGTTCGGTTTCAGAAAAGCCGGTAATTATTTTTGCTAATCTTCCGCTCGACATCAAGGAGGAATTGGATATCAAAGCACAGGATAAACTGATCGCATATCTTTCACAACAGTCATTAGAACCTACTGTATTCATTCATCGTGGTCACAGTTATCACCTTGAGAAAACGTTGAAAAGGTTGAAACCGTCGGTGAAGTTGGCGATACTAGGTTCATGTGGAGGATATAACAAGGCGATCAGTATTGCGAGCATCAACCCCGATGTGCAGGTAATAGGATCGAAGAAGACCGGTGCGAAATCAATCAATGATCCAATCATTGAAGCAATCAATGAGACCTTGATCAATAACAATAATATTTCATGGACTGAAATATGGAACAAACTCGGCACCAGGTTTAGTAAAGATGAGGCTGCTCTTAATCTCTTCGGTGAGTATTTTTCTCCAAGCAAGAATTTGAGTCTCTTCGTTCTGAAGTTGTTTATGTTTAACAATCGGTTTGTGTAGGGGTGATTAGTTGATTAGGTTGATTGGGTTGATTAAGCTAGTCGAGTCTGCCGGCGTGGTCTCAAACTCTTATATTTAAATCACCACCACTTTACGTGAAATCTTTTCGTCTTTGCGAATCTTCGCGCCTTTGCGAGAAACCGCTCGCCTGCGCGCCTTTGCGTGAACCTATTTCAACTTTCCTCTAAGTTCATTCCATCGCTGATCCGTCTTCAATGACTCCAAATCTGGATCCGCCTCATAGTCCTTCCGTTTATCATACCCAAGTTCCGCGGACTTGTTTAGAGATGAGAATGCCTTGTCTTTATTCCCTGCGAGGGAATGTGCACATGCGAGGTTATACCAGGCAATTGAACTAATGTATGCTGCGCGACTAAAGGCCGAACTTTCAAGTTTTGAAATGTATACCTCTGATTCGTCCCATTTATTTTGCGCCATCAATACACGTATAAGACTGTTGAGTACACTTACCTTTTGCGGCATTTTTTCCGGTTCGATTTGCTTTAGGATAAGTTCTGCTTCAGCAAAACGGTTGGCGGTAACGAGATGACTCGAATAGGTGCGCATAGCCATTAAATCACCGGGGCGATCCTTAAGGTGTTGTTCGAGGTAAGCGATCGTATTCCATTTTCCATAATCCGCAATCTTATTCCACTTGTTATTCTTCAGTTCCCAAAGCCCCAGGTTTCTGGAGGCCTTAACATCGTTCTCATCGAAGCCATAGGCGATAATGGATTTCCGAATAGGATGGTAGCCAAGGGCGAGTGAATAGACTCGGGAAGCGGCTATTTTTTGCCATGAATTACCGTTCCAGGTCCATGTATCAGCGGGAACAAGATTCGTTGGATCTTGAGAGTTATGATTTATTTGCCCTCCATGGAGGATGACCAGCTTCCGTGATTCATCATAGGCCATATGATGGTAGAGTTTAATCCCTGGGTGTACAACAGTGACAATCTTCTCCCATCTTTTTCCATCGAATTCCCAGAGTTCGTCGGCCTTTTCACCGCCACCATATAACACGATTTTTTTGCGGTGCTTGTCATATACCATTCCTGATTGATAGCGTATACCGGGACTGGCAACATTCAATTGGGTGAACTTACCATCTTTCAATAACCAGGTCGTAGTGTCGAAGACATGATCTTTGTTTCCTCCATATAGAATGAAGCCATTCAGATGATCTGCATATACCATCTTGTGATGATCGTGTGTGCCGATGTCGTTCATAGGAATGCTTGACCATTTCTTTCCATTGAACGACCAGAGATCGCGCATTAGAAAATGTTCTCTTCCGAGACCAGTACCAGCAAATAATTTTATGTCGTGGTTCCCGGGATCAAGTGTGCCATTGAAGAATACACGTGCACCCGGGCCGCTGGCAGAAATGCGTGACCAGGTTTGACCATTCCATTTCCAGACATCGCTAGTCACCGAATCCTGGATGATGGGAGTGCCTCCAAGAAGAAGCATTGCTTTGCTTGGTGCATGGTAGATTAGCTGCGCATCTTCAACGACACCTGGAAAATCGGGAGTTTGAACGTTCTGCGAATAGGTCTGAAGAAAAAGGAGAAGGGTGCTAACCAATAGCGTAATCATTTTGATGCCGAGCATAGTAGTCCCCACAGGGTTTTTACAACTGAGAATATTTCCACAAGGAAGTTACAGTTGTAACTAAACTACATCTTGTCAATTGCTGCTAACTTTAAAAAATCACGTCTTTGTGAGAAAAACAAAACCTCTGCGCCTTCGCGCCTCTGCGTGAGACCCTACAACCGCTCCCCACAGTATTTGCAATACAAAGCATTCTCATCATGCCCCTCCTTCCCACAACCCGGACAAGTCTCCTGCCCATGCTTCCGTTGCCTCGCCGTGATCGCCATCTCGGTCGTGATAATTCCCGTTGGCACGGCGATGATACCATAACCCAACAGCATGATGATACTCGCGATAAACTTTCCCATGGGTGTGACGGGTGAGATATCGCCATAACCAACCGTGGTGATGGTGACAATCGCCCAGTAAATGCTATCGGGAATACTTCCAAATCCGTTTTCCTTACTTTCTATCAGGTACATCACGGATCCCAGTATGACTACCAATGCGAGCACCACGAGCATGAATATGCTTATTTTTTTTGCACTCGACTTTAGTGCTGTGCCAAGGAAAGACATCTCGGAAAGGAAATGGGTCAACTTGAAGATCCGGAAGATCCGTAAAAGTCGCAGGGCCCTAAGAACAAGAAGGGATTGCGCGCCTGCGAGGAAAATACTGAGGTACATCGGTATGATGGATAGCAGGTCAATGATGCCAAGAAAACTGAACATGTAATGTATAGGTCGCCTGACTGCCAGCAATCGTAATATATACTCGATGGTGAATAAGATTGTGAAGCCCCACTCGATGACGAAGAACACTTGACCATACTTAGAATGAAGCGATTCAACACTATCGAGCATCACCACGAGAATGCTCAACAATATGCTGAACAGCAATACAACATCGAAGACCTTGCCGGCTGTAGTATTGGACTCGAAGATGACCTGGTGAAGTTTACTTTTCCAGGATGTTGGCTGGGAGCTCATAAAGTAAAGTTAGTCTTGAAGTCCGACAGTAGCGAAGGTCAGGAAAGTCCGGAAGTCCGGAAGTCCGAAAGTCCGGAAGTCCGAAAGTCCGAAAGAC
>JACMKU010000079.1 GCA_014379965.1 Chitinophagaceae bacterium | reverse complement strand
TACATATGCTGGGAGATTTGAATTATATCGATGGGAATGATTTTATTGCATTACACAAACTCCGTCTTGCACTGAATGCTTATGCAACCATCCATCATGATGCCGTGCAAGGACTGTACAGCCTGATGGGTAGGATTTACACTCGCCAAAGAGATTATAAAAATGCCCTGCATTACGCACTGTTAGCGTTAAAAGCGGCCGAAAGCGTCGGCGACAATTCCATCCAAATGTGCATGATAAATAACGATATAGCTCGTACATTTTCCGAATTGGGTGAAAAAGATAAGGCACTGGCCTATTATGAAAAGGCACTGGATGTAGCCAAAACGCATAAAGACTACAAGGCGATCTATGTAACAACTACGGAGATGGCAAATGTTTGGAGCAGCCGTAACAAACCTTTTGAGGCTATAAATATTCTCAACAGGTTATCGGCAAAATACGAAAGGCCAACGGACATAGGTATCGATTACAATATTGCTCGAGCATACATAACAAGTTACCCTATTCTAAAACAATATCATAAGGCTGAGCCTTACTGCAATCAGTTGCTTACTATGGTGAAAACATTAAAGTTGAATGACTATGCCAATATCGCATGTTATGCAGAAGTCATAAAATTCTATATTAATTCTGGACAATTTGAACTAGCGACCAAATACCTAATTGAGCATAAAAAACTAGCCGGGAAACTATCTGAGCTTTTACACATGGGAAATAATAATCGGTTCTGGTTTATGCTTGATACGGCTAGACATGACTACCGGTCTGCTGTTAATCACCTGATAGCCTACAAGCGACTAGATGATTCCCTGTTTAATCAAACAAAAAGTCACCAGATTTCGGAGCTCCAGGTACAGTATGAAACGGAAAAGAAAGAAAAAGATATTGTGGTAAAAGATCAAAACATTCAATTGCTGACCAAACAAGATCAGCTCCAAAAAAATAAACTGAAGCAGGGAGCAACACTGAGGAATATTACATTTGCAGTTGTAGCACTGCTCTTCATTATTATGGGACTCCTGTACAACCGATACAGGCTTAAGCAAAGAACGAATAGAAAATTGGAAGCCCAACAACACGAAATCGCCAAACAAAATCTCTCTTTGCAACATTTGGTAAGTGAGAAAGAATGGCTGCTAAAGGAAATCCATCACCGCGTCAAAAACAACCTCCAGATAGTAATGAGCCTGTTGAATTCCCAATCAGCCTATATCCAAAACGATGCAGCCCTCACTGCTATTCACGACAGCCAACATAGGGTTCATGCAATGTCTCTAATTCATCAGAAATTGTATAACTCAGAAAATGTCTCGTCCATTGACATGACATTCTATATCCGTGAGCTAGTCTCCTATTTACGTGATAGTTTTAATACCGGGCAACGATTGCGTTTCGAATTTAACACCGATCCACTTGAATTAGATGTGAGCCAAGCTGTTCCTTTAGGTCTGATATTGAATGAAGCCATTACAAATTCAATAAAATATGCCTTTCCAGATAACAATAGTGGCGTAATATCAATCTCTCTCTCCAATACTAGTCCAGGGCATCATCTACTCAGCATCTCAGACAATGGGATTGGCATTCCAACTGACCTTAAGAAAGCTGGTTCGCTAGGCATGAGTTTGATGAAGGGGCTGAGCGAGGACCTAGATGGACATTTTTCTATTGAGAATAATAACGGCACTGTAATAAACATATCCTTTGTGCGTGATATGAGCGTTAAGCGGTCGCATATTTCAGCCTCAGCATTGATTAACAGTAATTAAGATAAAGGAAGTGAATAAAAAAGTTCTAATCGTTGAAGACCAGTTTGTAGAAGCCAATGACCTACAACTCATGCTCGGAAAAGCAGGCTATGACGTTTGTGGAATTGCACGTTCCGTTCCAATTGCTCAGGAAATGATAAGGAAAGAAAAGCCAAGCCTCGTGCTGCTTGACATTTTTTTAAAAGGAAAACTTACCGGCATTGACCTGGCGAAACAATTAAGGCAGGATAATATTGCATTTATATATTTGTCAGCAAATTCTAATGAAGAAATATTGTCTGTAGCAAAGACAACTGAGCCCTATGGTTTTATTGTAAAACCTTTTCGTGAAAAGGACTTGTTGGTTACATTAGAAATCGCTCAGTACCGTCATGAGCATAGCCGTGAATCAAAATATAGAAGGGAAGCTGAATTGATTGAGCAGCTAGAGAAAACAATAACCCGCTATACAGATTGGAGACAAAACTTGTTGCATATTGGGAAATTAATCCAACCGGATATTCCTTTCGATTTCCTCGCTGCGGGATTTGATGATCCGGGTAAGATACTTAACCATGGGGTTTGCTTTTTACGAATCGGATTTAATGAATACCAAACAATCGGCGTAAAGGAGCTATCGATGATTGCTGGTGTTACAACGGATGAGTTAAAAGCCATTTATGCTGCTTCAGAGAAAGAAACCAGTGCTGCATTTTTTAATACAGACCTTTTTGAAAAGATCATTCTGAAGTCTCCGCTAAGTAACTTATTCAGGGACACATTTGGTGTCATGTCAGTGCTTACATTTCCTATTCAGTTAGCTGGGGGTGAAACATTTAGTTTTTGTTTTTACAGCCGACGACCTGATGCCTACAGTGCGGAACATCTCGCTATACTCCATCGTCTACAACGTACCCTTAATAGCATTCTTGACCAAATGCACGTTGCTAAAAATACTGGTGTCGATGCCGACTATTCGAATAAGGATACTAAACAATTAACTAATGATAATACCAATGCAAATATTCCAGGTTTTGAAGGAATTATCGGCAGCAGCCATTTACTCTTGACTGTGTTTGACCAAATCACACAAGTAGCCCCGTATGACACAGCCGTATTGATACTTGGGGAAAGTGGGACAGGCAAAGAAAGAATCGCCGATTGTATTCATAAACTTTCGCCCCGCAAAACCAAAGCGCTGGTGAAAGTAAATTGTGCGGCCTTGCCTGCCACCCTGATCGAATCTGAATTATTCGGTCATGAAAAAGGATCATTTACAGGTGCTACCGACAAAAGGATCGGCAAGTTTGAACAGGCAAATGGAGGAACCATTTTTTTAGATGAGATTGGGGAGATGCCGGTTGACCTCCAGGTAAAACTCCTACGTGTGCTCCAGGAAAAGGAAATAGAACCGATTGGCAGCACGTCATCAATCAAAATCAATGTGCGTATCATAGCCGCCACCAATAGGAATTTAGAGAAAGAAGTTGCAGAGGGACGTTTCCGCCTTGATTTATACTACCGTCTTAACGTCTTTCCGATTGAATTACCGCCATTGCGCGAACGCACAGAAGATATCCCTGCCCTTGCTATTCATTTTATAAACTACTATAATCGTAAAGCAGGGAAAAAAATCACTGGGTTATCGGATAAAGTAGTAAGAAATATGATGAACTATCGTTGGCCCGGAAATATCCGTGAACTTGAAAATTTAATAGAGAGAGGCGTACTGTTAGCAAAAGGAACAGTCATTGAAGATATGTCAGTCCCGGCAACTCAAACAAAGGACATTACATTTGTCAACCAGGATGCACATATGAAAACAATCCACGAGAACGAACGGGATTATATTGTTACGATTCTAAAAAAATGTAATGGGAGAATATGGGGTGCTGGTGGTGCTGCAGAAGTATTGAATGTGCCGCCATCAACATTAAAATCCAAAATGAAAAAGCTTGGTATCCACAAAGAGAATATTGATTAAGCATTTATAGTATCGAGCAATTGCAAATTGATCACCGCGAAATCTCAATCGCAAAGACTATTAAGACTTACTGTTCACGGTTTGTTTCATCGCAATAGTCGCGAAATTGATGATATAAATGGCAGGATCAGAAACAACATACCTTGATGATAATGCCTCAGCTTCATACTACAAATACGCGGAAAGGGGAAAAATGTTGCCTTATTCGAGAGTTCGAATGCCAATCATGAAAATTCCACGATGGCTGCAACAGTGACACAGAGGTTTTTCACTCCGAAAACACTTGCTTGGTGAACATTTGTAATCTTTGTTTTGATTAAGTTCCTCTTTGGAAAGGTTTTTGTACGACATTATTAACAATAATAATCCCATGGTTATGAAAAGCATAGTTTCATTAATATTTGTTGCCGCATTCTGTATGGCGTCCTGCGGTGAAACCAAATCAACCGAAGAAAAGAGAGAGATAGAAGTAATGGACTCCACGGAGAGAGAAGTAAAAAAGGCTTCCGATGATCTGAAGGACCAAACAGAGAAATTGGAGAAATCACTCGAAAAGCTCGATAAAGAATTTGCAGATTCAACCGATTAATTCTATAGTTATGAAAAATCTATTAATAGTTGTCCCAATAGCTGTATTGTCTTGTTGCTTAAGTCTTGATGGTTCTACGCAGGACAAAGAAAAGGGGAAGCAGAAAAAAGACCAACCTGGCCAATCGGGCAACCAAGAGAAAAAAAATCAGGACAAGGGTAAAGGACACGACAACCAGGGTAAGGGTAATAAGGCAAAGACCGACGATAAAAATAAGGACAAGGGCCAAGGAAAGGATAAATCGGTGGATTTTGATAAGGGAAAATCAGACAATGGGAAACAGAAAGTGGACAAGGAAAAAGGACGTAACGATGTAAGAAAGATTGTTTCCTCCCACGGCAACGACAAAAGCTACAATTGGGATCCCGTGCTATTTAAAGACAGGAACAAGATCCGGAATAAGGATAAGGTATCAGTGTGTCATAAATTCGGCCGCGGGGATGAACCCCCTGTTTCTATCAATATCTCGAGGAATGCATTGAATGCTCATTTAAATCATGGCGATGTGCAGGGTGATTGCCCGGTGTATAAAGGCAACAGGACCTTTAGCGATGTGTTTCTTGGCAAGAGAAGAGACTATTTTAACACTCTTTATACTACACAGGAAGAAGTTGTATACAGCCAATCGATCCTTGATTATGCAATACAACGCTTAACTGGTGCTCGTACACAACTTGTAACCCTGCAAAACCGCAATGCGCCTGTCTATGTAGTCGAGCAGCGGCAGGCGGCAGTCACGGAACTTGAAGAAAATGTCAGCTTGTTAGAAACTGCGCTGGGGATAGCGGCCTCATTACTTGTAAATAAGCTAACGAACTAAACATAATGGCAGCACGATAGCAGTATATATCTTCAAAATATAAGGCTAAATAATAAGCAACTGTTTCCCTTATCTATTTACGATCGTCCATTACTCCGGACTGGTGTTATCAGCTGTGCCGAGGAAACAGCCATTTCAACAGTTTTCCAGGATGAATTGATTCCTTATCTAGATGCTAACATTCGCACTGTTTCCAAACAATCACGCCGAGCCATGGCAGGCTTTTTCAATGGGCGGCATGGAAACAAAAACCATAACGTTAAACAACCCGATATTTTCGCCTACTTTGCGCTCCTCAGTAGCGGCACCTACGCTGCCGCTGACATCAAAGACAAGTCAAAGGCGAAACTTATTTTCCTTAGTTGCGGAAGCAAAGTGAGACCTGATGGTCTCAAGAATACAGTGCTTGTCCTAAAGGAAGCGGGCTTCAATGTGGTATCATATGTTTCGGAAAATACTGCGCATGAGTTTCACACATGGCGCCGCAATCTACGTGAACTTGCATCACTTTTTATTCGAATAGTACAACAGATTAGCCAAATACAAACCGTCAACAATGAAACCATTATTGTTTGCCCTGGCAATGACATTTCTGGCTGTTAGCACTGTCTATTCACAGGAAATTGTAAAACCTGGGTCTCCGGGATCTGATGTACCACGTGAGGGTATCGCCCATGGACAAATAGACACGATCACATATAAATCCAAAACCGTTGACACTATTCGTCGAGCATTGGTTTATACTCCCCCATGTTATTCAAAAAGGAACAAATATCCTGAATTGTACCTCTTGCATGGCATTGGTGGTGATGAGAAAGAATGGCTTAATGGCGGTAACCCCCATGTAATACTAGATAACTTGTATGCGCAGGGCAAAATAGCACCGATGATCGTGGTAATGCCCAATGGCAGGGCTATGAGCCACCCTTTGGCTTTGCCGAAGTAATGGGGCAAAAAGAGTATGGTGACGAGAAGAAGAAAATAAATGAGCTCGTCAATGCCAACAAGCCCGGTGATGCAATCACTGTCTTTTTTCAAAGTCTCAAAACACCACCCGAACAAATTGAAGCAATGAAAAAGTCACCAGACTGGAATGACATGGAATCAGTAGGCCATACTCTCGTGTATGATTTTGAAATCCTGGGCGATGGCCATACTCCGTTAGACGTTGCAAAAAACGTACATACACCCACCCTTGTGCTGGATGGAGAAAAAAGTTTTGACTTCATGCATACAACGGCAGACACCTTAGCCAAAACTATTCCCAACGCAAAGCGTAAAACCCTCAAAAATCAAACACACGAGATATCTCCTGATGTGATTGCTCCTATATTGAAAGAGTTTTTTGTCTGACTTACTATGTAATCATACTGAGTCAGTTTATAAAATCTGGGGATCCCTCCATTATTGGATATGAAGGAGCCCACAAGGTGCCATTTACCTCAATCATACTTCAGAGCAGGATACCCTAAGAGCCTGCGCCACAAGGCTAGCTGCCCAATCATACTCGCTTCGCGATAAATAGTAAAGCTGATCAATTCGTAATAGCTCATTTTCATTCCTTCCATTTCAAACGGGCTATCCAGTTTCTTATCATCAATTTTTACCAGCGCTTCGCGGGCCTCAGGAGTAATCCGGTTCCAATCACTAATATACTCTTCTATTGTTGGGTAGGTTGCTCCTTCCTGTATCCCCTTGTTATTCTTAAACAGTTCCTCACCCGTTTGTTTTTGACCAGTTCCCGTTTCAGATGTCATCATGAATCGCTGATTGACCAGTGCACCGGCCAGCCACGCAGGGTGATTTGCCTGCGTCTTCAAACGATTATGCATATCGTCTTTCGAGATGCCCTCAAGTGCTCTTGCAAAAAAGCCAGTATGATAGTCAAATAGGGTAAGGAAACCCTGGATCCTTGTGCTTGCGGTTTGTGTTTTCATCTATTAATTTTTGAGAGCATAAAAATAAGGAAGCCGGGTTTCCTTACTGGGGTAAATTGCGACAATTGCAGGTGGTAATTAGACACGATATGAGGGTTGAAGGGGTTGATTGAGTTGATTAAGTTGATTGGGTTGATTAAGTTGATTGGGTTGATTAGGTTGATCAGGTTCATCTGTGTCTACCGGTTACTAGCTTAGTCACCTTAATCACCTTAATCAACCCAATCAACTTAATCAACTTATCACCCAACCTACACCAACGCGCATCCTCACTCCGTTCCCGATTGCTCATTCTTCGTCAACAACCGGTACTTCTTCGGCGACATCCCAATGATCGACCGAAACCGCTTCGAAAAATAATACGGGTCGTCGAAGCCCATTTCAAACGCTATCTCCTTAATGGAATGATTGGTAAGGTCAAGCTGCTGGCAGGCCTTCTGCATCTTCATCTGGAGAAAATAATCAATTGGCGCATACCCCGTCTTTTGCTTGAACAAATTAGAAAATCGGGACACCGAGTAGTTATAATGCTTGCTTAGATCGGTAAGTGAAATATTTTCATCAATATGCTGTTGCATGTAAAGCATGGCACTATCCACGCAATCCAATTTCTCGTTGCTCACGGAATCAAAATGCCTCGAATTATAAATAAACAAGGTCAGAAAGTGTGCAAGGGTCATATTCGCAAACAACAGGTTGTCGATACTATACCCCAGTTGCAATGTCTTATAGATCTTGGAGAACACGGAAGCGATTTCCGTACTATATTTTAAATGAAATGGCTTGAAGTATTTCTGGACGGCCTGGATCTCATTCAGCTCGCCAAGCGCATCGCCGCCAAAATGTATCCAGTAGATGCTCCAGGGATGATCGTCGCTGCTCCCGTACGCATGCTCCACGTTGCGGGGCAATATGAAAAATTCATTTGGCCCAATCTCATACTTCTGTTTCCCTATCTCATACCATCCATGACCATCCACGCAATAGAAGAGGAAGTTCTCAAGTAGCCCTTTCTTACGGTAAGTATAGTGATCCTTCGCCTTGGGATAGTACCCGATTGAACAGATGTGAAGGTGTTTCAGGAGGACGTTGCTTTGTACCCTCGACTTCAAAATTGCCCGCGGAATCTCAATTCTTTGTCGCCCCAACCCATACCATATATTCTTATGCGAGCCTTCCTTGTTATCCTTTTCTTTCATATACCGCAAGCTAATTAGGTCTTAAATTACTGAAAAGTTCACTAACCAACCTTCACAAACCGCCCTGACAGTACAAGACAGCTAATAAGCGCATTTAGCTATATTCGAAGTCAAATTGATTAGTATGAAGCGATTAGCTGCCCCGTTGTTTTTTCTTTGCCTATTACTTGCTTCGATACCCCATCACTCGTGGGCGAAGATCACACTGCCCTATTTTTTCAGTGATAATATGGTTCTGCAACAACAAACGGATGCCGCTATCTGGGGTTGGGGGAAATCGGGTAGCCCAGTTCAAATAACAAGTTCCTGGAATAAGAAAAAATATAGCACGACCGCCGACGCTTCAGGTAAATGGAAACTAAAGATCAGCACTCCGACCGCAGGCGGCCCCTATACGATAACGATCAGTGATGGCGAGACTCTACTACTTAATAATGTATTGATCGGCGAAGTATGGCTTTGCAGCGGACAGTCGAATATGGAAATGCCGATGAAAGGCTACAGGGATCAACCAATTCTAGGCAGTAATGATGCAATATTCAATTCAACCAACAGCCATATACGCTTATACACCGTGCCGCGATCCGTGCAACGAACACCACTTGATACCAGTAAGAACTCACCCTGGAAATTAGCTGGACCCGAAACAGTGTCCAACTTCAGCGCTACTGCGTATTTCTTTGCCAGGATACTATATGAGCAATTGCGCGTACCCATTGGTATGGTCAATATTAGCTATGGCGGCTCACCGGTGGAAGCGTTTATGGATGAACAAACGTTGAAATCATTTCCTGAAATTAAAGTCCCATTGGCAACTGATACAGGGCGAATGAATAATCGGACACCAACTGTATTGTATAACGGCATGCTACACCCTTTCTTAGGTTTTACCATAAAAGGGTGCCTATGGTATCAGGGCGAGAGCAACAATGACCGTCCCGCTCAATATGAAAAGTTATTTCCTGCTTTTGTGCAACAAATCCGCGATCAATCAGGGCAGGGCGATATCCCCTTTTACTACTGCCAGATCGCTCCGTATAATTACAACAACTATGCGGCAGTGAATGCCGTAAATAATAATTCTGCGTATTTGCGCGATGCTCAACGGAAGGCGCTGGCCAAAATTCAGAATAGTGGTATGGCCGTATTGATGGATATAGGTGAAGAGTTCAATATCCATCCATCGGACAAATTAACCGGCGGGAAGCGGCTAGCTTATATGGCACTGGCGAAAACTTATGGAAAGAAAGGATTTGCCAGCGAAAGCCCGGCCTATGAATCGATCGCTTTCGGCAATGGCGCTGCTACTATTAAATTCTCCAATGCCCCCAACGGTCTCACGTCTTATGGAAAGCCTATGATGTTGTTTGAAATTGCAGGTTCCAATAAGATCTTTCGTCCTGCAAAGGCAGTGATCACTGCAGGTACTGTGGTGGTGTCCGCACCGGATGTAAAAGAACCTGCAGCGGTTCGATATGCATTCAAAGATTATGTGGTGGGTGATCTTTTCAGTACGGAAGGCTTTCCTGTATCCAGTTTTAGAACAGATGACTGGTGAGTATTTACTTTAAAAGTATTTCTACATCCTTCCTTCTTTCTTCCGGAAATACTTTCAGGCTTTCCAACTTTCCATTTTTGTATTCCGCTTCAACCGTGGTATTGTACGGTGCATGCAGTTTAAAGTGTACATCCTTATCCTTCGGCCATGCTGGAAACAGTAAGATCCGCTCGTCATCCACCTGCATCAGCATTTCCTGCAATCCTATCATTCCACTGCCGCCCCAGTTATGATCAGGCACCCAATCGAACCCAGGCCCCCAGAAAGCAGGGAATCTTCTTTCTGCATCCTTCAGTTTTAATGAGGTCAATCGCCATGCTTCATTCGTAAGCCCCAATCGTGCCGCCCATATATTATCCTGTTTCCATCCTAAATGGCTCCTGAACTTTACCACATTCGTATCATGGTTCCATGTATTAATAGCAGTATCCAGCCCCGGCTTTCCTACGCCAAAGATGCCCCATGGAAATACAGGGTATAATTGAGGTGATTCTGTATTGTTCACACGCTCCCATGATTTCGCAGGCGCTATCGTAGTGTGGCCATTAAACGTCGCATAGCTTATATCGGGGGTTCTCTTCAACAGGCTGTCATAGTGATTCCTTTTACCAGTGTTGATGTACTTCGCCGGCAATGCCAGCATCCTGTTGATGATTACCCGCAAAGCGGCAAGCGTGGCAGTTGAATTAGTCGCCATCTTAAAGGTTTCCGCCCCGCTGCCAGGATAAAATGTGAGTTTACCATCGTCGTCGAACAGCCTCGCCGTCCGCTTCCTTCCTTCATAAGCATAGTGCTCATAGAAAAATTGAATGCAGCTTTCAATGAAAGGGAGCCTGGAACTTATGTCATTCCCGGTATAGAGCTCCTCATCGAGCATCATCAGGCAAAATTCAAGGACCGTATCCCACTCATACTCGAGCCAGGCATTATACTCCACCCCTTTATCAAAATTATCCGGACGCCTGGTACCATACTCGGCATAATTAGGTATTCCATAATTCTCCATCTGTTCGGTGAAACTTGCGCCTCCATGATCCCAATACACTTTGCTGCGCAACTCTGCATTCTTCAATATTCGCAGGTAAAAATCAAGCTGTGGCTTTAGGAGGTCCCAATCGCCATTCTTGATCATTGGGAAATAAACCAGGCGTTGATTCTGCGCGGTATGAAGTCCCCCTCCCCAGTTTCGATAGTCCGGAGTAAGTTCATTACTTCGGTCGGTAAATACAGGATCGACAGTAAGAAGCCCACCATTGAATTTCGTTGGCCATACGCCGTGCGCATTGCAGGCGAGCATATACCTGAACAATTGAAAATTTCTTCCCATTTTCCACGACGTGGAGGCTGTATCAGGAGACGGCAAATGAATAAAGCTTCGACCCCAGAATTCTTTCCACCACTTCTGTGTGTTTGCAAAAGCATTTTTTGCCTTCGCTTTGAGTAGTATCGTTTTTAATGACTGGTGCCACTCACCAAAGTAATTCGCCTGGATGGTATGCAACACCCATATCAACTCATGCCTCCTGCCAGGTGATGCACTTTTCAACTTCCAACCCTTAAAATCGGTATTGACGTACTTACCTTCATTTTCTCCCGCCGCTATAAACTTATCCCCGCTTAATAATCCACCGAATGCGAGATTCTTCAAAGGGTTGTAGAGCTGATCCTTCACACCATCAAGCCCCTGTTGGGAGACCGTCGTGTCAAAAATTGTCCTTTCGCCGTTGTTATGATAAAATAAAACTCCGCCACTGTTAAAACTAATTTGATCCTTTGGATAGATCTTGTTCTTCGGTGGCGCCCATTTCCATGAGTTGGCGAAGTTTTCCCTTGCCTTTATCAGTCGGTCCTGGTATCGCCAACTTTCATAGGTTGCTTCGACAGTTATTTTCCTGGAACTGGTAACTTCAAAATGTACCACCGGTTCGAAGACGTCGACCCAGATTCTCAGGGTGGCCTTGACACCATTGTGTTCACCATCGATCGTCACAAATCCCTGCTGTAAGTGTAGTTCCTGCTTAATAGCAGTTCCTTCGAAAGGGTTGGGCAGTAATTTTATCCTGATCCTACCGGCTTTCATCAGTGCATTGTCTTCATTGAAGCTCCCGCTTCGTGCACCGTACACCATCACTTCACCATTCTCCACCCATACATTCAAACCGATATCGCCACCACCGCAAGGCATCGATTCCGAAGTATTCTTGCTTTGGGTAGTCCAAATAACATTATACTCCTGCGGCGCCTGCGCCAATACTGCGTTACCGCCAAGCAATAAAAAAAACAAATGATATAATAGGTACACAATTTCATCGAATTAGCAATTTTACAGAGCCAACTATGCCAGCGGGCAACAAAGGTTTCTCCTTAAGCTTATAGGGTGAGTTAAACCAGGTGATTCTTTTCCCTACATTCAATTCGTCGCCTATTAAACGATTTCGCCAGGTATTAGCGACTTCAATTTCAATCTTGTTCTCCCCTTTCTTCAAAGCCCTGCTTATGTCGACACTGTAAGGAGGCGTCCATACCGTTCCACAATCTACTCCATTGACTTTTACGGTCGCCATATTATAAATGGAATCAAATTCGATGATGGCGCCCGATACTTTCTGCTCCGTGGCGATTGTGAAATTTTTTCGATAAAAAGCCGTTCCTGAATAATACCTGAGTGCTGAATCGGTGTGATGTGACCAGCTTATCAAACTTTCAAATTGGACTGGAGAAATGGGTCCGCCATAGGCCTTGTCGAACTGTACCTCCCAATTTCTATCAAGTACTATTGGATTCGAATATTTAACTGGCAGGATTATTTGTTTATCACCTGTATTTTTTTTACTAAAAGAAAAAAATAATGACTGACTGGGCAACAACCTTAAAAAAAGAAGAACTCCATCATCAGTCATACGCCAACTAAAATCGGCAAAGCTATTTCCGTTAACCGGGTTCCATCCTTCAGGTTTCCTATCTTTTATTCGAAACAGAAGCTCTACGGGTTGTTCGAAGTTTGTCTGGTTAGAAATAAAATAGATGTCGGCCTTTCCCAGCATTCTATGCGTCCATGCTATTGCTGATCTTCCTTTCCTCACCTCCACATCCCTTCTTAGGCCAAATTTCTCGAAACTGCCGGAAGTGTACGGAGCTATACTCACATTCTTATTGCTTCCCAGGTCCTTCATGTATTCCTCACTTATAATTATCCGGGCTCCAGCATTGGCCAACTGCCTGAGTTTATTGATGACACCCATACTCATGCCTGCATTGGGATTCATCGAATGCTTGCCGGGGACAACCAACACTGAATAACTCGCGCCACCAGGTGTAACTACCCTCCCACTCACTACTTTCATCTGCATTAATACATCAGGGTTAAAACAATCGTACTGGTAACCATTCATCGCATCGATCCAGTCTTCTGGATCCGCCATGTTTGCGGTATGCGTCACCCCATCGGGCATTGTTCGCATGGGTTGGCCCGCATTTTCCAACCTCTTTCTTTCAGCCTCTAACTTCTCTTTCCAGAATAGTTCTGGCAAAGTCTTTACCAACCTATCCGGTAGAATGGAACGACGAGGCAATTCCTCGCCAATGAACACTCCGATATCGGTGACAGGATTTCCCAGTTGCAATAATGCCTGGCAACGGGTTAAATAATCGATCCAGGCTTTACTTTGCCTGAACCAGGTCTGGTCTCTTTGATAATACAAGCCGATCCCATCTAATGTCATCCCCGGCTTCTTGTCCAACCAGGGATTATGCATGAATACGTGCAACGATAGCTTGTTGATACCGGTCGCAAAGGCGCGGTCGCCCAATACTTTTATACTGCCCGGATGCTCACCCCAGTCGCTACGCAAGGTGGTGAACGCCTCGGCCTGTATGACCTTCTTGCCGTAAATATGTCCGCCACTGACAGCATCCAGCATATCATTAGGTTTATCGTGAGTTGGACTATTCAGCCAAAACTCACCCATCGGTATGTCAGCATGCTTATAGTGCGCAAGACCGTCACTTACAAAGGTTGGAGCAATACTTTCGGCGCTGAATGAACAGCCTTTTGCATGCGCCAGGTTTCTAAGGGTAGCATAGAATTTATCGTTCACCAACTCGGAAATGGTCTTACGAACATCATGCAATATTCTTTCGGATGTGACCGCATCCGAAACCGGCGTCCCCGTCATCACGAGCAAATACGGGATCAGGTCATATCCTCTTCTTTTCTTAAACTCAAAAGCAAAATTTCTACTCCAATTCTGGCTGCCACATTCCCAACTGTCAACATGAAAGATTTTTATCACCTCCTTTGCTATAGCCGGGTCCGTTTGAGAATAAAATTTTCCGAACCAATTATTGAATTGATATGTGACGGCCTCGGTACTGAACTTGTCACATTCCAATCCTTTCCCTCCTCCTGCCGTAGCATTGGTGTATCCTGTCGACGTATGCCCAATCCTGACTATGACCCAATCCTCATTTACGGGTGGAACCCAGTTTAATTTTCCATCAGGCGCTAACTTGCCGGTAAGATTAATAATTCTTGAAGATGGGACTGCGTCGCCGTTGCTGACTTCCTCATTGGTTGTATTCGCAGCGACTCTCCATATGCTTCCATTCTTGGCTTCATAATTATTAATGACCGGCTCTTCACTTAGATAGATGCCTTGCACTCTCAATATCGGCCGCCATTTGGCCGCATCAAGGTCCTCACCCCCAGGTTCGGTACCATCCCTGTTCCACAGAAATCGAATGTACTTAGTCGTAAAGGCTCTTATTGCATGCGTATAAGGCTCGTCCCAATCCTGCCAGCCATGGCGAGGCGGTTGCAATGTATCGACATTTGTAAAAAACAAACCGTCATCGCTTTTCTGGATAATGAATCGCTGCGACTGGTAAGGGTTATTCTGTTTCCTGATCTGCACCTGTCGTACAGTTACCTGTTGCGGGTAAGTATACTGTATCCAGCAACTACTATCGCCACGAAATGTCTGCCTCTGACCCATTTCAGGTAGGAAGGATCCATCCGAACCATTGCTAGTCGTAACGACTGGTTTAAGGTTTTTGAGGACAATTTCGTTTCGATAGTTTGCGGGATAGGCAAATACTGCGATGTCTTTATAGTAATTCTCTTTCTTCTCGGGGAGTGGTAATATTACTTCCGCTCTATCTCCAGCTCGGAAAAACGTTTTACTCCAGGTGAGTTTTTGCATGCTCTGTTCGGGCATGATCCATGGGCCGCCAGCCAGCGCAAATCCATCACTCACGTGTATACCAATTTGTAATTTCAATCTTTTGGCTTCCTGCAAAGCAAACTTGATCATAGCCCACCACTCAGGTGTCAATTGTCTGACCTGTGGTTGAAACGGAATAACTGATGAGGTGTCTTTTATGGGCATCAGGTACGCTCCTGCAATGCCAACTTTCTTCATCGACCCAAGATCGGCTGTAATACCTTCTCTTGATACGGCTCCATGCAGCCAGTACCAAAATACCCATGGCTTTGCGGATGAAGGTGGATGAAGAAAATTCTGTTCGATGGGGTCAGGAGGTCGTGATGGCTGCGAAATACTTGTTACTGATATCAGCAACACCAATAAAGTAGTCTGAAAATATTTCCTGTGTACAATCATTACTTAAATTCAATGCTGCTTTTTCCTTTGTCAACGGAAGTAGCCACCGCAATTCCACGATGGTCTTTATTATCTACCGCGCAATAGAAATGATATACCACTCCTTTCCATTTTACCACGAAGCTTTTGTGAGCGAATTTCTCATCATACGGTTCCGATGACTTAATGAGATCATCGCCTGTCCAGTCAGTCCAGTTAACCAGGTCATAACTACAGGCAAAACGGTTGAAGGCATCTTTGCGCCCCTCCCAGAACGCTCCAAAATAAAACATAACCCATAGAACGTCCATCTTCTGCACAATGGCATCACCGGTAATGCCGATCTTGTGATGCATCACGGGGTCCGTCTGGTATCGTTGCCAATTCACCATATCATTCGAAACCGCCATGCCTATCCGTTCAAACCACCGCCACCTCGGAGTGTTGTTGCTCGTATCTCCATTGGCATTGTAATACATCACAAACTCGTAACCGGTCGACCGCTGTTTATCCCGAATGACACTGCTTTTGAATAGTTTCTTATTCTCCCACCAACGAACTGTACTGTCAGTTGCCCCTAGAACAGGTTTCTTCAAACGACTCCATTCATGTGGTTGAGACGGAGTGCTAGTAGTGTTCGCTATTCCGATGGCGAGTGGACCTGCTTCGTAACCCCTATCCTTGCCGCCGAAATAGGAGAGCCAATACTTTTTCTGAAATTTTTGCAACTCGTAGCTTCCTCCCCATTTTGTATCCTGCAACGCGATGTATCCGGCCTTTTGATTATTATCCCAATCAGCAGTGTCCGAGAAACTCATGATCCTCCCCAGAGTCTTCCATTGAAGCAAGTCTTTGCTCTTCGCCAACCAGGTCTCATACCCACGTCCGTCGAACTGGATATATGTCATATACCAATACCTGCCTTTGCGAAATACAGATGGGCAGTCAATTTTCAATGACGCATTCTCCGGAGTTGCAACCAGGCCGAACTTGTATGGTGTTCTTACTTCTTCATACACCTTCTGCATGACATCCGTTGGTACTTGACCCTCGAGCACACCAATGGAAAGTACTGATGCCATCAAGAGGGTATACCTCCACATGACTTCCTTCAAGGCATTTCCCTTATTATTCATTTTAGAACTTAATTTCCTTTGCCTTTTCACCTGCGGATTTCTTTTTTGAATTGAACGGAAGCAAATAAAAACGGTATTGATAATTTTTAGATTTGATTTGATATTTCTCCAACGGTGCCGCCACATCGCTCCAACTATCGTTTCCTCCCACTCCCATTTGCACAAGGTCAATATTTAAAGTAATAAATCCCGCTACTTTAAGTTTATTGGTATGCTTTGCACTCTGGATACTCTCTTCGGTATAAGGCCATGCACTCATGCTAAGCAGGCTATCGGCAGTAATTAATAAGCCATCTTTGGATACTGGATCGTGCAGGTGCATCCAGCGGACATCAGTACGATTGCCGTTTTCCTGCGGTACTACATATGGTTCCATGAAATCAAAGATGTCCTGGTCATACACCGACACATCCGATCCATACCTTCTATCGATATAGTTTTCCCAGGGGCCGCGGCCAAAATATTCAATGTTTTTATAATGAGGGTTGATACCCATCTGCATGCCTACTTTCGGAATGTTAGGCAAACCTTCCTTAACGACCAATTCATAATCCACCTGCACCATGCCATTACCCCAAATAGAATAATTAATATTGACCGAAGCACTATCATTTATAAGATCAGATTTAGCAGAAAGCAACAGGCCCGATCCCCGTTGCCCATCGAACTTACCCAGTGAAATACTGGATAGCTTTGGCACGGCATCATACCACTGGTGCAGTTTCCTATGAGACTTCCAGCCACGACGATCATTGTCGGTAAGAGGCCGTTTGAAATGAGGTAGTAATGGTAGGAAAACTTGCTCTCTGCCATTCCATTCGTATGAGGATAATGCGCCATTCAACTTATCGATTGTTATCTTAAATTCCTTTCCCCTGAATACGTGCCCCAGTTCCTCTTCCTTATATGACACGGTAGGATAGGAGATCCGGTTCGTTACACGATTTGCGGTTGCCGGTAAGGAAAGTTGGTTCGATGCGACCTCGAATCCGCGTTCTGCCCATGCCTCCACCTTTTTCAAGACGAATTTTAGTTCTACGTGATATTCCGAAGCAGCCTTCAACCGCGGTAGCCATTTTGAAATTGGCAGTTCCACTGATAAAGCGGGGTCTACATTAATCTCCCCAACCTGTTGCGTCGAAATAATCTTCCCATCCTCTTTGATAATTATGATGGCATTATAGGCATTCACATTCAACACTTCGCTCCTGTTAATGATGCGAATCACACGTTTCACTGAATCACTCCACTCGCATTGAATGGGTTGAAATATCCGCTTACACTCATACATGGCCGCCTTTGGCCGTCCGTCGGCCGCTACTATTCCCTTGATGGTGAAATTGTCGAAATACTGTTCTCCGAAATCTCCGCCATATGCGTAGTACTTAACTCCAACAGAATCAGTTTTCTCCAGGCCCTGATCTTTAAATTCCCAGATAGCTCCGCCGATCACTCTTGGTATGTTACGCCACTGGTCCCAGAACTCCTTCAGGTTACCTGCACTATTTCCCATGGCATGTGCATACTCACAGAAGAAAATCGGGCGATGATCACCATTGGCTTGATTCACCAAAAGTGGTGCAGTGTAATCGGATGGATACATCCGGCTGATCACATCGACATAATACTGATCGAGCGGGTTCTGTATCCGATGCGAATGATCGTTGCTTTTAAGGTAGCGGGAGTCACTTGGATCGATGTAGCCATCCTCTTTTGGACTTCCCATCGCAGGTTCATAGTGCAGCGGCCTCGTCATATCAAAGTCCTTGATCCACGCCGCCATCGCTGCATGATTTGGTCCACTACCGGCTTCATTTCCCAGACTCCACATGATAATCGACGGATGATTCTTATCCCTTAATGCCATTCGGCTTATCCGTTCTACATAGGCGCCTGCCCACATTGCCTCATGACTTAACTTTCCACCCAGGCCATGGGTTTCCAGGTTCGCCTCGTCGATCACCATTATACCAAATTCATCGCATAAATCGAGCAAATAGGGATCGCTGGGATAATGCGAGAGCCGAACACAGTTAAAATTGAATTGCTTGATCGTTTTTATATCCTGCAAAATATCTTCCCGCGTCAATGCCTTACCCCGGGTCGGGTGATGATCGGGGCGATTTACGCCATACAGGTACGTTAGTTTTCCATTGATAAGTAATTTACTGTCACTTTTTCTAAATTCAATTGACCGAAACCCTACTCTGCAGGTCTTTACTTCCAGAACATTGCCCGTGCTATCTTCCAGGGTCAATACGAGTTTATAAAGATTCGGCTCTTCCGGGCTCCACTTCTTAGGATTGGTGATCGTTGTCTCCATGAGTCCAAATTTCACCCGGTCCAACCGAGGGTGAATCTCATTAATTATCTCATCAGCTTTCCTGGAAAGTTGTTGCTTTAATACCGCCTGCTGGTTGGCATCATACAACTGGGCCTTCAAAACATAACCAGGCATTGGACGACCGGTGAGGTTTTCAATGCGAGGGCGGATGCTTAGTAACGCATCGCCATATTCTTTATCCAATTTTACCTGGTAAAAAAAGTCAGCGATGCGCAAGTTGGGCTCTGCATGCAGGTATACCTCCCGATGAATGCCGCTCATGCGCCATTGATCCTGGTCCTCGAGGAAACTTCCGTCGCTCCAGCGGATCACCCATACAGAAATAATATTCTCTCCACCTTGCAAGTACGGAGTGATGTTAAACTCACTTGGTAAAAAACAATCCTCCGCGTATCCTGCGAACCTGCCATTGATCCAAAGCTTATATGCAGAACTCACACCTCCAAAATGCAGCGTTACGTTCATGTTCTTCCAGTCGGCCGGAACAGTGAAAGTCTTCTGGTAGCAACCGACACCATTATAATCCTGCGGAACATAAGGAGGATTCACCGGACGAAAAGGATATACTGCACTTTTATAAATCGGTTTGTCGTACCCTTGCATCTCCCAACTCGAGGGAACGCTAATTTTTTTCCAGCCAGTTACTTTGCTCTTATGAAAATCTTCAGGGGCATCTGAGGGCTTTAAGGCAAATGCAAAATCCCATTGCCCATTCAACGATAAATATCTCCCGCTTTTATCTCTTTCACCAATCAATGCGTCGGCTACAGACGCAAAAGAATACGCCGTTGCTCTGGATGGGTCCCTGTTAATACCACTCACCAACGGATCTTCGTAAGGTTCCCTGTTGTAAACCGTAGGTGCAACTGGAGTGGCGGCGGGAGTCCTGTCAACCAATTGCGCATAAAGGCCTCCGGGCCATCCCGAAAGAGTTGGACACAATGCAACCAGAATGATTTGGAAAAACTTTTTCATCTATTAAAATACTTTCGATTAATCCGAGAGCTTACCAGGTTCCCTGTCGATGGTTTCGACCGGCTGTCGTTTTCTCCAGTAGTTAGCTAGTAAACTTCCACTGATATTCATCCAGGGACTAAACACGGCAGCAGCCAATCCAACCGTTCCAAGTTTGCCCATGCTACCCGCGATGCCGCTGGCCATTCCTCCATTCTGCAAACCTACCTCAAATGCAATGGTGCGACTCGAGTTCTTGTCCATGCCGAACAAACGACTCAACCAATAACCAAAGAAATACCCTGCTGCATTGTGTATTACCGATGCAATGAACAACAACAGCCCGACCTTCATTAAATTATCCCTCCCTGCCGCAGTAGTAACGGTTGTAAAGTAAATAATACCAAACATTGAAATAAGTGGCATTAGTTTGTCAAGTTTCGGAAACCGCAGATATAGCCAATGATAAACAAGACCAACGATTACCGCGCCGGCAAAGAAACCCGACAGGTGAATGCTTTGCAATTGTCCATCGTGCGAAATAAACTTTTTTGCAAATAACACGATCAAGACAATCCATATAGCCGATAATAAAGCGATGACATTTATTGCTTTCTTCTGTGACTTCGAAGCACGCTTCAAATAATCATGCAAGAGAGCTGCGCCGATTGGCACGAGTACGATCTTAATGATCTCCATCATCATATCTACAAAGTTTATCTCTATGAGAGTGCCGGCGAGTGTTTTCATCAATAGCGGGGTCAGGAGAGGAGCGAGTAGGGTCGCCATTGCCGTAACAATTACACTTAATACCAGGTTTGCCTTCGCCAGGTACACCATCACATTACTGGCCAATCCACTGCTGCAGCTGCCGATCAGGATAATTCCCGCTGCAATCTCAGGCTCGAAGTGAAATATTCTGGTCAACAAAAAACCCATCAGGGGCATAATAGAAAAGTGACAGAACAGGCCAACCAATACACCTTTACCGGTGGAAGCCATACCGCTAAAGTCTCTTAAACTCATATGCGTTCCCATCCCAAACATCACTAGCTGAATGATGACCAGGATCAATGTCTTATCGCGAAGGTTGACACCTCCCCAGTTTTTAAACGAGTCCGGGAACATCATGCCCGCAACTACTGCGGCAATGATCCAGGCTGTATACTGATAACCTTTCGAAGAAGACCAGGATCCAAGGCCAATAGCCAAACTTATAGCCGCTGTAAGAGCAAAGGGTTTGTACAAAGCGGCATTCTGCAGGACAATACCGATCAGTACTATAATCACCGAGATGGCGCTTATGCTTAGAAATAGTTTACCTGGTATCTTCATGGCGTCTAGGAATGCTTTTTATAAAATAGTGGCCAGGTATTCCATGGCAACAGGCGGACTTGCTAGTATCGGCACTTTCTTCTCCGATTCGGTTAATGTACTCACCACTCGTGCCATGCTAGCCTGTGCCAACACTATTACATCTACTTCGTTTACCAGTTGCCTTAATGCATCACCCACCTTCTTATCGTGCGTCGCTGCATCGCCACTCATCAATGCTTCAAACGCACCTTCGCATAGTCTGGAAACGAGTTCAAACTCCTTTCCTGCGATTATTGCCCTACGTCGTACTAAATCACTGGTCGGGTTCAAAGTTGTCGATAATGTCGCCAGCACCCCGATTCGTCTACCCATTTGTACAGCTTTGTCGGCCATTGGTTGATCCACTCGCAACACCGGTACATGTGTCAATGCCGCTGCCGCTTCAACTGCCGGACCGATCGAAGAACAGGTAAATAATATATAATCCGCTCCTGCATCCTGCGCCGACCCTGCATAGTTGACCACCCTTCTCGACGTATCCGCCGTCAGCTCTCCGCAAGCGATGGTATTCTTAATCAAACTGTCATCGACAATATTGAATGTCTTTACGTGCGGCAGGTACTTCGTGCACAACTCTGCAAACACCGGAACCAGGGTGGCCGATGTGTGAATTAAGCCGAGAGTTTTTTGTATCATAAATTTTGTTTAATAGAAGTCTGGAAAGTCCGAAAGACGGGAAGTCCGGAAGACCACTCCGTGATCTGATCTTTCCTTCGAATCTTGAGCAAAGACCCTGCTTTTCTGAAAGTCTTTCGGACTTCCCGACTTTCGGACTTCCGGACTTTCGGACTTCCGGACTTTCGGACTCTCCATCTTATAGCAGCCCAAAATAATCCTCCGCACCTACCTGTCCTCCTTTGAAGTTCACTTCCAGCCCATTGATCCGTTCTTTTTTTGAATAGGCTTTACATAGTGGTGCCCCAATCACAATTGGCGCAATCATCTCGACGGCGTCGATTTCCAAGGCCCGGGCAGCATAACTACTCGTGTCCCCACCAGCCACTACTATTCGCTTCAGATCCGAATGTAGCGCGGCATGTTTAGCGATGTTGCCAAGTACGGTTCCCAATTTTTCAGATGATAGATTTTCTTCCTGCTTTGTTCCAGTGTGAACGATCACATTTCGATGTTTTTGCAATAACGACACGACCTGCTCCTTGACTTTAACATCAACGACACCCTGTTCACATATTTTTACCCCGTCAAGAATTACTTCGTCGAATCCATTTTCCCTGGCCCATTTAATTTGAGATGCTGTGACCGGAGAACAGCTGCCTGATACCACTAATAATGGTGCCGCCTTACCCGGGTGTTTCCATTCAGTTACGGAATTCAATCGTCCCTGTTGATTCCAGTAATCACCTAATGCAGCTTCAACACTTGAGCCACCTACGCTGAATACTGTTTTGCCTTTTTCAAGCCCTTCCATCCATTTTCCAATATGCGGCAACTGAGATTCGTACAGTACATCAACCAATACCACCTGCTCATTTGTTACCAAATCATTCCATTGATCAACTGGCTGCTCCATTTGGATAATATCGATCAACCCGATCGCTTTACTCGTCTGCTTCCCTAAATGAACTCGGAGGTCACTTTCCTCAGCCGGCGTAACCGGATGTCTACTCATCGAAGGATGACGATCCAGGCGATAGATCTTTCCTTCGCTGCCAATTCCCATCCTTGCGAAGAGGTTTCCAAACAGGCAATATCTTCCCAGTGCTGGCATTCCACCAATCACTGGGATGAACTGGTTTTTAAAAATCGCTGCACCACAATTGATGGCCATACCAATACTTCCTGTAACAGCCGAAGAATCAAAGGTGGAACACACTTTATAATGAACCTGCTTCGCGCCACTGCCTTTCAATTGTTCAAACGCCGGCATAAGCACTTGTTCCATTTGTTCGGGCGATAAAGACCTGGTCTTACCTGCTACTCCGATGACGTCCAATCCGGGGAACTGTTGCAATTGTTCCGCTGTTGGTGGCTCAATAAACAATACCGCCTTCGCGCCAGCTCGAGTAATGAATTCGAGAGCATCGGTGCTGCCCGTGAAATCATCCCCATAAAAAGCCAGTAATATGTTTTGCTTATCGCTCATGAATAATACGCTCCGTGAATTATCCGAATTTCTTTACTGATGCTCCGAACTCCGGATATATTTTTGCCGCCTCCTCCAATGTCATTCCCTCCACAGCCGCCTTCCATGCCTGTTGCAATGCAACTACACCGGCTGCCGGACCCATGGGGTGTGCCATAATCCCTCCACCTGCCATATATAGCACGTCCACTGTACTCGTTCTCCTGTAAGTTTCAAAAGCCTGGCCTCCCCACTGACCCGACGATATTACCGGCATCACTGTCTTGTGATCGTACATCTTTGCCAGGCATGCTTCAATAGAAGCGACCACACTATCATCGCTTTCCCAGAATTTATTCTGAATTCCATTTACATGCAACTGATCCGCACCCGCCAATCGCCATATCTTTTGATAAGCTTTGAAGTCAATGCCCAGCAATGGATGACGACTAAGCATGCCCCAACCATTGCGATGAGCATGAATGGCGAGCTTTCGTTGATCCATGACCTTCTTCGCAGCCGCCAGTCCGACACTGTTAATGCTGATCATAGCACAAGTCCCACCCCTATTAACGATCTTCTCATAGCGTTGCAACATTTCATCCACCTCACCGCTGATGTTAAACGCATACATCACCTTCTTTCCTGTTTTACCTTCATGCGCATTGATTACATCCATTACTGCATTCACCCGGTCATTGAAGTTGGAATTCGCAGAAGTGGAAAGTAATTCATCATCCTTCACGAAATCAATTCCCGCCTCGGCTAATGTTCCTACAATGGCAGCAGTTTGTTCCACAGACAATCCTATTGAGGGCTTGATGATAGTACCGATCAATGGACGGTTTTGAACTTTTGCCAACTGCCGACATCCATCAATACCAAAGACGGGGCCCTTATAGTGATCGCCGTATGAACCTGGCAAATCAATATCCATCAGCCTTAAACCAGTAAACTGGGTTATCTCGTATAAATTTCCCTGTAGAGTCGAAACCAATACCGGCAGATTGTACCCGAAATTTTCAATGCTCCATGATACCTTGACAATAGCACGGTGATACTGGCCAACCTTACTGGTCGCACCAGGGATAGCAGGTTCTTTTACTGTTTCTACTAGTTCCACTGACTCCACCCTCGCCGAGAACCGTCGCTTGAGTTCTTCTGTCTCGCCCGGTACGGCTACAAATGTTCCGGAAGATTGTTCCCCGGCCAGTACCGCTGCTGCCTTCTCAGGGTCGTACGGCGTTTCGATATAATATATTGCTGTGATCCGCTCCATGTCATCTCATTAATGGTAACCAAACCGTCATGTCTGTCTTGCCCCGATTTGCCCAGGCATAATATGGAATGAGTTTGACCCGTACCGGTTTTAGACTTGTATTGACTTCTTTGTATAAAGTATTCTCCCAATGATTCCTATCGATTAACCTTGCCTCACCGTTTAAGGCCATAACCTTCCCATTAGCAATGGTCATTGCTACAGGCTGAAATTTTATATTCGCTGGAATTACCACATCAAACACTTTTTGCTGTGGCAGATCGCTGGACTCCAAACAATACACCATGGGTCCCCGTTTAACCGATACCTGGTTCCTCGTTTCCTCAACGAGAGGATTGCTTTCAATCAAAACTGCAGGCATATCGAGATTGAGCTCCAGTCTATCACCTAGGTTAACGGGTACGGCAACAAATCCACCCTCCGCCTTTGCCGCCAGTAACTTTCCGTTTTTTTTCAGGACATACTTTTTACACCAACCAGGAATTCTGAGATACATAACGGTACCGTTCTTCGACAATTCCTTTACATGAATAGCAATAGCCCCATCCCAGGGATAGTTGGTGACCTGCTCCACCTTTATTTTTGCACCATCCCGTAGTTCAGTTTTCATAGTATTCCCACCATACATATTTACAAATAATCCCTTGTCTCCGACACTATAGACATAGTTATTCACTTCAGCAATGGTACGAACCACATTAGGCGGACAGCAATTCGATTTGCTGATGTAGCGAACGCGGCCACCTTCCCAACGGAGATGATAAGGATAATCAACAGTCGATGCCAGCGGGTTGGTATAGAAGTATTTTAAACCATCCATGCTTACCCCGCTCAAGACGCTATTGTATAATGTCAGCTCTACTATATCCGCATACTTTGATTCACCCGTGAGTAAAAACATGCGCCAGTTCCACAATACATTTCCGATATTGGCGCAGGTCTCATTGTGCGCGCTGAAGTTAGGTAGTTGGTAGTCTCTTCCGTATGATTGGTGAACTTTCTGAACAGTATCCGGTCTATAGGCGGTACCATCCACACTCACGCCATCATACAATGCACCGCAACCGCCAGTGACATACATCTTTGTATTAATGACATTATTCCACATTTTATGTAAGGTCGCCATTAACGTTTCATCACCCGTTTCAGCATACACGTCAGCCACACCTGCAAAAAGGTAATTTGCCCTTACAGCATGCCCAACCACTTTCTTCATTTCCCGGAAAGGAGCACGGTCACTATTATCATCTGTTCCTTCAACAGTACCCCGGATGTTGATAAGATGAACAACGAGATCCAGATACTTTTTTTCTCTTGTTGTCCGATATAGTTCCGACAAACCCATGTAATGAGAGGGACAGATGGCATTACGCGCCAATTCAGGGGAAGCTGTTTTATAAAACCCAATCAGAAAGTCAGCAGCCTTCTTCGCTATATCGAGTAAAGATGTCTTCCCCGTGGCCCCATAATGCACGCACGCGGCAGTCATCAAATGACCAAAGTTGTATGCCTCGAAGCTCAACTGATCATCGAACATCTTGTCGTTGCCCGTTTTCTTTTGCTCAATGATATTCTTGGTATAGATGTACCCGTCAGGTTTCTGGGCTTTGCCGATCACGTCTATCGCTTCATTCATCCATTTATCAAGCTGCGGGTTCCTCGTGGACGCGTACATCGCGGCGACCGCCTCAAGTGTCTTATAAAAATCACCATCATGAAATGAAGGGCCGCGAAACCGGCCGCTATCAAGACCAGCAGCCACCCGGAAATTCTGAAACGAATAGCATACCTCCTTGCTGGTATATGTTTGCCACAATTGTGGCAACATCGCATCCCTGCAAACTTCGAATCGTTCCGCCCAAAAACCTTTGGTCCATTGCACATCACCCAAACCGATGCTGCTTAATGTGGCATGTGGACTGTTTATTGTGTTAACCAAACTATTCTGGGCACCAAGCCGCATGCTGCATAAAATAGCCACCAATATAAATGCGTTCACTTTTTTCATTCTACTCGGCTTTATAGTTGATGATATATTCAATTCCTGGCTTTACTTCGATCTCATATAAACCATTACCCTTTACAACGGCAACTACGTTCTTGCCAACAGGCGGTATGCTGCTTCTCATCTTAATTGTTCCCGCACCAGTCGACCCTTTAATCTTCACCTGCTCTTGGCTGACATATAACTCGATATCGCCCCCGGGGGTTGGCACCTTTCCCTGCATCCATTGCAAACCACCCAGGTTTGGTTCCACAGTATACGCGGAATAACCAGGTGCAGTAGGTTTTACACCGAGGTAATGTTTTCCTAAAAGGTACAAAGGACTTGCACCCCAGGCGTGACATAAACTTTTTCCGAACTTTCTACCATACATGGCATAATGCTCCGTTCCCTTTTTCGCTGGATTGTATTCTTCCCAGAAACTAGTTGCGCCCAACTTTAGCATACCGCCCCAGTAATCTTTCATTTCTTTCAATACATAGCTTTGTTCTCCCATCGCACATAGAGCTTCTAGTTCATAAAAGCGCATGTATGGAGTAGTGATCTTCTGAATACTGTCGTTCAGCAACACGGACGTCTTTACGGTTTGTTTTTGCTGCTGATCGAAATAATCAAAGAAGATCGCGAACATATTGGCATACCGGGTAACATTTTCTGTTTGCCGGCCATCAACACGGCTATGTACCAATGCCTTCTTTTGATCGCTCCAATATACCTGGAATATCTTCCTCCGTAGGTCTTCAGACAGGGCGCTATATGTAGATAAACCCTCTTTATCATTCACCATGTTAGCGCACAAGGCCATTGTTTCCAAACTCCTTGCGAGCAATAACTGCTCAAAACTAACTTCTCCTTTCTTGCTGAGTCCAGCTGCCCAGTCGATGAATATCCAGTCGCCCGGCATCCATTCCATAAATCCATCTTTATTCCTTCGTGCCACCACATAATCCATCAGCGTCTTCATGCGGTCGTAGTTCTGCAAGATGTAATTCTTATCACCCGTATATAAGTAATAATCGTAAATACCCAGGAACCAGTAAAAAGTATAATCCATGATAGTGTTGATATGCCCCGTAACAGGATCCTTTCCGCGTAGCGCATACATCGTCCTGGTTACGGTCTCCTTGTCGAAGTAGAGATAGTAATTCATTAGATAGCTCTGATACGCATCCCCACTCCAAACCCAGCGGTCTCGCTTTATCCCATCGATGAAAAATTCCCTGGTATTTAGTTCAAAAGTGTACTTAGCCACGTCGTAAATGCGATTGATTCCTGCGTCGTTGCAGCTGAAACTTCCTCGTTGGCGAACGTCAGCATATTCATACAACATTGATACGGAGTCGAGCGATATTGAACCATCATATTCCACATTCACGAAACGAAATGCTTTCGACAGCTTCATAGTCTGGTCTTTCCTGGCCGGATTGCCTACCTCAACACGATCTAATGCCTCACAATGCTCAGGGGATAAGGCTTCTTCTTTCGATTCGCCATAGTAGACGGACAGTTTTCCTTTTCCTTTCAGCCCATGAAGCCTGATAAAACCCAGCGTTTCCTTACCAAAATCGACAAGCATCGAACGGTTACCCCTCACCGTTGATACGGCTGCCTGTCTTCGGGTGGGTAGCGTGAATTGCGAAGGCAACTGAAGATGGGAGTTGAAATTCCAGAACCCGGCCTTGAGCCATTTAGTGGCTGAAATATCCGATGTCTTACCTGTCTCATCGATCCATTCTTTGTCCTCGAAAGTCACTAGCCACGACGAATCAGAAACTATTGCTTTTCCTCGAACATATATCGCAGGCACATTAGCCTGGTTAAATACTTTAATGTTAATCTTATGTCTACCGGCAGGAACTGAAATACGCCTAGGGCTTCCCTCAAATGGCTTTCCATCCAGTTTTACATTGTATTCACCTTCCACATAAATATCTACATTCTCCTTGTGAGGAACATCGAACACTTTATGAAAGTCAATCAATACATAATGGTTGTCCATTTTCCAGAATACGGGGAAGAAGGTGCCTCTTTCTGTACGGCGGTTCTGGACTTTGTTGGCAAGGGAAATTTCAAAATCACCTGGATACCATATCCATGTCGCTTGCTGAGCGGTAAGTTGCGATGTTAAAAGTAAAAAGCACAAAACAAGAACAGGTACTGCTTTGAGCTTTGACGTTCCTCTTTTCATTCTAAATACATTTTCCATTTTCATACTCAGTGTCCATTAAAGATGATATAGAGCGCGAGAATTACCAACCCTAATAAGCCGAATAATATTTTCACGCGCTTGGTTGTAATAGGCATGTCCGCCGGCTTGATGACCTGTGTGTTTGTCTCCGGTGACCTATCTGCCAGGGAAATGACAATTGCCGTGACAAATAGCAATGCAAATATGTAAAACGACAATAACAGGAAATGCGGCCAGAAGGAATATTCATCGGCAGGTAATATCCACAAATACAAAACTCCGACCGTGAGGCTAAAAGCTGAACCCCAGGATAGGATCGCATTAACGGCTTTCTTAGTGGTCCGTTTCCAAAATACGGACAACAAGAAAACAACGGCCAGCGATGGCGCTAAGAACCCAAGTACCGCCTGGAAAATATTAAAGAGATTTTGTCCTTTGATATTGTCAATCGCAATGGCCATTAACACAGCAAAAACACAACCCACCGCAATACTGATACGCCCAATCTTGATCTGTTGTTGAGCAGTAGCAGTGGGATTGATCTTCCTTACATAGAGATCAGTAGTGAACACCGTGCTTAATGCATTGAGAGACGAACCGATCGTGCCAACCAATACCGCGATTAATACTACGATAACCAAACCATTCATACCGGGAGGAAACAAATTGGTCACCATGGTCATGTAAGCCAGGTCGGACTCCTTCAGATCAGGAAACAGTACATAGCATAAGATACCGGGCAATATAAATAAAGGAAGCGCCAATACTTTCAACCAACCTATAAAGTTGACACCCATTTGTCCCTGCTCCAAATTCCGGGCGCCCAATACGGATTGAACCATTGCCTGGTCTGTACAAAAAAATGCAACCGCAGCGACAGGATAACCTAACAACATGGCAGGCCAGGGATAGCTGGGATCATCAGCGGAGCGAATAAGATTCCAGTAATTTGAAGGAACTTTTGCAATCAACGCATCAAGACCCCCTACCTTTTGCAATCCTAAATAGGAAAGTGTCAATGAGACGATGATCAACAGGATCATTTGAAACACATTGACCTTGGCGATTGCTTTCAATCCGCCTGCAAAGGTGAAAAGCCCCGAAAAAAGCACCAATACAATTACCGATTGCCAGATAGGTATGCCCAGGATCTGTTTTACCAATAAACCACCAGCAAACAATCCCAATGACAACCAACTGATCAAAATTTTTACCAGTGCATACCAAGCCAGGATATTCTGAGTGCTGTCGCCATATCGCTTTCCCATATATTCGGGCATAGTAGACACTTTGGAGGCAATGTACCTTGGGGCAAACACCATGGCCAGTAATAGCAAAAATAAAAACGCATACCACTCAAAATTACCGGCAACAATTCCCGTACTGTACCCAATACTTGCAAACGCCAGCAACGAAGACGGTCCCACGTTGGTTCCCCACATATTGAAACCGATGTTGTACCAATTGAGTGAATTGCCTGCCATGAACAGGGTCTCATCCTTTTTCCTTTTGCCAAAGCTGGCCCGGTAACCGATAAATAGCAACAGTAGCAGGTACACCGCTACGATGATAAAATCAATGGGCTGCAGTTTGCTATAGATGTCATTCATGGCTGCAGGGAAAGATTATGCTCACTTAAAATATCTTTTACCTTTACTGGAAGCCGGGTAGCTAAGCTTCTGTCCATTGCCTGCAACAAGGCAACAGTTCCGATTCCCTCTTTCAAGTCCGGGTATGCAGTAAATCCCTGTTCTATTGAGTCAACGAAGTACTCTAAGTAATTCTGGTACTCACCCGCATGATGACTCTGTCCTTCAAAACGGAAGTAGTATTTCAGTGTAGAATCTCCCCAGGTGATAATCCTTTCCTCACCCGTCTTCCCCGTGATAGCATATCGCAACTCATGATAGTCGGCCTGGCTGGCCCCTTCTGTACCTCTCAATATACAAGTCATTCCGCTATCCCTTTTCACTGGTTGGGTCGGCCCAGTATAACTTCCGCTTACACGAGCAATCCTCCCATCCGTTGCCTTGAAAATAAAATGCATGGTGTCCTCATTCTTCAATCCCGCTATCCTACCGTTGTCGCTTATCATTCCATAACCCATTACTTCTTCAATATCGGGTAAATAGTATCTTATGAAATCAACAGGGTGACTCAATCCACCATACAACCACTTAAAAGACTTTTCCAAAGCCCATTTCTTTTTCAAAAACCAGCGATGATCGGCATTGTAATGGCTTTCTATAGTTATTAAATCCCCAATCAATCCTTCTTCATAGTCTTTACGCTGTCTTCTGTATGGTTCGAAGAATCTGGAACTTTGTCCTACGAATACCTTCTTGCCTGTCTTCCTTTGAAGAGCTATCAACTCGTTCGCATTCGCCAGGTCATCTATAAATGGTTTTGTGCAAACCACGTGCTTATTACTTTGCAGTGCTCGCTTAATATGCTCTGCATGCAAATGATCTGGCGTATAGATAGCGACAATATCAATTTCCGAATCGTTCAACATTTCATCGTAATCATCTGTATAATCGTAGACTTTGAACTCATCGGCGCGTGTGCGACAAAGTTCAACATCTTTGTCACAAATCATCTTAAGTCGTAGTTTATCACTCTGCAATGCAGCAGAGATAGTACTTCGGCCTTCCCCCAAACCAAGTATTCCGATATTTAGCATGCTTAGAGTTTTTGAGTTATGACTTAGACATTCGACAATCACAATCTTTTTAGAAATACCCAGGTCTCGCCTTTCTTTGTACCCTCTATTCCTTCCTGGTATTTTCCCATTATTCTATTCCACTCCATCATCCTTGGATTATTCGCTGTGGATCTTGGATTAAGCTGATCCAGGCTCTCGCCTTTGGGAATACTAATCACCAGTAGCAACTGTCTTCCATTTCTAAATAAAAGCAACTGCTGAAAATTCGCGTTGCAGAATCCTTTGGACACATCGGGCCATTTTTCGAACTGCGTAGCGTGATAATCCAGGTACTCCTGCTGCTTCCGCTTATCTGTAACCAGGTTTGCCGTCAGTAGGATGTGCTCCCATTCTGTCGCTACTCCGATGTCACTACACTGCTTCATCTTGCTGTACTCGTAGAACATGTCATGATAGACTTTCACTTCGGTGTCGGGGAAATTATTCTGTATTCTCCCCTGCATCACACCTACGTCTTGCACTTTGGCGAATATTACATAATGGTTCTGCCAGTGATAAACAGAAGCGCTGTCAATACTATTCTTATGCAGTAACAGTTTTAATTTAGAAAGGTCCAGCGACTTGCCTTCCTTTACTACCAGCTCAATTACCTCATGATGTTCTGAGGCTATGCCCTGATTTACAAAACGAGAGCTTTTCTCCTTGGCCAGTCCACTAAATTCGGGCTGTAGTCCTGCATTTCTCTTTATGAGTTCATCTACATTCGGCCCGTTATTACTCCATTCATTTCCCGGCCCATTAGCGTTTTGTAGAAATTTTTCGGACGGTGACCAATTGTCTCTTATGGTGATCCCCGAAGAACCTTCATCTGTATAGAGATAAAACCAGTGTGACGGCAGGTGTGCATACGGCGCCTTATATATACTATCAACATAGTTTTCGCTAATAACCGTTCCGGGCTGTGCACTCAATGTATAAATCCCTGCGCAGTCATAATTATGTTTGCCATAGTGGTGTATCCTGTTTGCCCTGATCCTGTTATTTCTCATAACATTCTCTCTAGCATTCCAGCCCCAACCCATGCTGATTCCGGTGTATGAAACATTCTCCACTTCATTATGCTCTATCTTGGTATTGCGGACATACCCGGCTCCGATGCCAAGGCAGCCCCAGTCTTCATTGGCGGCATCTGTAACGAGGTTATTGCTGATTAGGATGGAGTCGCAAATTTCTCTCTCATCGTTTGGTCGGTAGGTTAAATGAATTTCATTTGCTTCATCCGAGTAAACGCCTGCCAGGATCCCATTTCCGCCAATATCTTTAAAAATGTTTCCTTTTAGTACATTGTTCTTCGCGCCTTTTCTTAGATCGATTCCTGTGGATGCCATATGACGGAAATTGCAATTCAAGAAATTCACTTTCGTTGCAAATGAGATCTCCACTGCCGCCGCTGGCCGACCGACCCAGGCCTGGTTATCCAGTGTTGGCTTTTCTTTGGTTCCCACAGGACGCAGTCTATATGCTTCGGTCATATACATCCCGGCCTGATGAGGTACATGCCCTTTTTGCGAGGGACGCAACCAGCCTGAATGCTGAAAAGAGACTCCATCGACTATGATATTCGTCACGGGAGTATTTGCGGTGCCTTCCAACCTCATCAATGTTTCTGTATACGGCGCGATAATAGCGACCTGTTGCATGTTCTCACCCAAGCGGGGATAGTAATAAATCCTTTTTTGATGAATGTCTAGAAACCATTCCCCTGGTTCATCTAGAAATTGGATAGCGTTTGTAAGATAAAAAGCAGAATTGCCTGTTTCTTTCGATATCCATGGAGCTGGCCAGGGATGTTCGCTCTGTATTTTACTTTCTGGTTGATGAAAGAAGAGTTTGGTACTATCGCCTAACACTTGCATTTTTCTAATTCGCAATATGGCAATTTCCCACCATTGATGAATGAACAGCTCAACCCCTGTTGCGTTCTTCAAAGGCGGAATAGAAAGAGTCGGTATTATGCAGGTTTGTTCCTGCTTGTTCCAATTCAGGATACGATGCATTTGATCGCCGTTAGCACTTTTCGCACGAACAGCTTTAATCTCATTCACCCACAATTGTCGAAATTCAAATGACCAGCCATTGATACTTGGCACATCGGCAACCCAAATCTTGTCCCTAGCATTTACTGGCACTGCACTCATTGCAGTCTTCAGTCTTTCCCAACCGGTAATTTGAACTCCCCCACTTAATACGGGCTTTGCTCCCGGCGCAGCTTTAATATAGGTGGGGCTATCATTTGTTCCAGCATCCTCGGGATACAGGACAATTGTTTCTAAAGTTTGATAGATACCGTCACTGAGAATGATATTGATGCCGCTCTTTGTTGACTCATCATTTACTCGGCGAAGCTCCCTTGCTTTACGCAGGGCGGCTGTTAAGGTGGCGAAAGGCCTTTCCCTGGAACCATTATTAGTGTCCGAACCCTTGGGGGAAACGAATATGTCGGCGGCATTTGCTATGGGGGCAAATAGTAAAATAAATACCAGCAGGCAAGGAGACAATCGTTTCATTCCGTAAAACCGTTGACGATGTTAAATCTGCTAATATGCAGTGAATTATACCTTTAAATGTACCCCCTCAGGTTACCCTGAAAAATGTATCTAATCCCTGAAATGATGGACAATATTACTATTTGGGTGAATGGTGAGTAGTGAGTGACTGTCCGTACTAGCTCAGCGTAGGTTTCACGCAAAGACACCAAGTTTCGTAAAGGCGAAGAAAGGTTTCACGCTGACGAAGCAACCAAGCAACCAATCAACTAATCAACTAATCCCCCTGAAATACCTTCTTCAAATAAACCGTATTGGCTCCATAATTAAACTTCGTATCCGAGGCCTTCCTGGCATCGCGGCTGCGTTCGATAACGAGCCAGCCACTCCAGCCCATTTCATCCAGCGCCTTCTTCACCTTGTACATATCGATCTGCGGATCGTTTTCGAGCCATACACTGTCTTTATTGGTAGCATGTATCATGGATATCCGATCCTTTCCAAGGATCTTTAATTCACTGATTAAATCCCTTCCTTCTTTCAACGGGTTGGAGAAATTGAAATATATCCTGATGGCGGGTGAACCAATCTCTTTCAGCAACCTCACTTCTTCCGTTGCTGATAAAGCTGTCTCTATGCCAATCACTACTCCTGCCTGTTCCGCCATTTTACCTGCCACTTTCAATCTAGCTATAACCGAGTCCCTCACCTCTGGTTTTCTCTTAAGATCGCATTGCACTCCAAGTGGCAGGAAGGCGTTCTTAACATTCATCAGCTTCATCGTACGGATGCAATCTTCTATACTTCTCTTGTATTCTTCCCTTCCACAGAACGACTGGGCATAATATCCAGTCATCGCCAGGGAGAATATCTCGACATTGTTTTCCTTTGCGGTTCTCAGGAACTGTTCACGAACAGAATCAACCAGCAACTGGTTATCGAACGTCGGACGTGTCCCCAGTCCTCCCATGTCTACTTCCACTCCATCAGCCTTCAATTGAGCGGTTAGCGTGACGGCTCCAAGTTTTTGACGCTTCAATAGCATCAGGTCGATCAGCCCTATTTTATATCTCTGATTTTGTTTCGCAAGCTCTTTCTCTTTAGAAAAAACCAATTCAAGGTTGTCGAACCCCTTTATTGCATGCGCTGGGAGTTTTTCTCCGTTATCACCAAAAACAAATAATGCCTGTTCAGGCTCTATGGTGATTTTTGATTCATCGATATTGCCAGTTACATCCTGTATCGCCTTCAGGTTGAGCCTTAATTCCCTTGCCATGAACTCATACAATGGAACACGTTTACTGATGGAAAAGTCATGTTTGTCATTGGGCAGGTGTACATTCTGAACGCTCTCCTTTCTACCGTACCAGCTGTACATTTTTTGCAGGTACGGGAAATCGTGTTCCGGCGTTTTATCTGTCCAGTCGCCGCCATCACTAATCAAAAGCTGTGGACGTGGCGCCGCCATCGCGGCAATCTCTACATTGTTGGTTCGGCCAACACAGCTATGGATGTCCATTCCGCTTTCGCAGGGGCAGCCCCCATAGAAATAAGAGCTGATGGCTACTACTGGCGCAGAGACTTTTATGCGATCATCCAAAGCGGTCATTAAAACGGTATGACTGCCGCCACCACTTCCACCTGTAATCGCAACGCGGCTTGTATCGGCATCTTTCTGCGCCAATAAATAATCGAGGATACGGATCGCACCCAAAGCCTGTATCGTCATGGCAAGGCTACGGCGATGGTCCTCGTATTTAAATTGCAACATGGATTCACCCCAGGCGAAGAGATCATAACTGAATGCCATGGCTCCCATTCTGGCAAATGCAGCACAACGATATTGACAGTCGGGTCGATATCGTTGCTTCTCCCAGTGTCCATCTGGATTCAATATCACGGGGATTTTGCCTTTGTACTTTGCCGGTTTATACAAAGAGCCGTTGATCCAAACTCCAGGCAATATTTCAATCGCCATGTTCTCAACCGTATAACCATCATACTTTCGTACAGGAGAAGTGATAGGCCTGGTACCAGGATCGGCAGGCAGATGCGATAACTGCAATGCATCTTTTATACAAGCTCTCAATTCGGCCTTGCGTTTCTCCCATTCACCCATTGTCTTGTACTGCGCAGCGATTCGATCCAATTCAGCCCAACCTTCCTTGACTTCCCAACGGTAGTATTCAAAATAACTCAGCTTATATTGATTATCTCCGTCTTTCTTCAGTTTCATATCCAGCGGTTTCAGGATATTGTCGACCGTTTCATCAAAATCGGGGCGATACTTCCAGTCTGCGTAGGCGACCGTTTTATCTGCCACCATTTTTTCATCGAACTTTATTTTTACAGAGTACGTCTTCTGTATGTCACCCAACACTTCCTTAAGGGGTTTCCGGTATTCATTGTCGGAATTCAATTGCGCCGACGAACCCAAACAAGCGACAACACCAAAAAATGCAAAGACAAGAAACCTGGCCATATTATTATTTTTGAATGTCATCATATTTTCTATTTTCTTTCCAACTGCTATATAATAGATTCTTTTCAAGCACGGGTTTCGGGAAAAAGAGACTGGCAACATAACCGACAACGATCACGACCAGGTGGCTATAAACACCAAGCATTAGTTTATGGTGTGTAAAGTTAAAATCACCCATGTCAAGCAGCAGCTGTGGATTCTTCACACCCAAGGGAGTACTTGTGAAAAAAGCCCATGCCGTAAACAAAATACATGTGATGATACCAATGTTAACACCTTGCCGATTGGCCCTTGCGCTAAAGAGCCCTAGTAGGAAGATACCAACAATACCCCCGGAAAAAATGGCATAAATGGTGAAGATCACTCCTAGTACGCCTTCATTCCCAGCAAGCAGGTACAATCCCCCAATAACGATCGATACTATTCCCGATATGACTACAAATAACTTGCTGGTGAAGAGATATTGCTTGTCGGTTTTATTCGGTCGTAGCTTCCTATAATAATCCTGGATGCCCACCGCCGCCAGCGAATTCAGGTCGGCGCTAAGGCTGCAGATAGCTGCACTGATTAATGCCGCTACGATGAAACCCACAACGCCTGTGGGCAGCTGCGTCATTATAAAATGTGGGAAGACGGCTTCTGCCTTCATTCCCGCGGGTAATGGTTGTTGCTTATAGAAAACAAACAAAGCTGTGCCGATAAACATGAAGATGGCCCAGATAGGAATCGTAAGTGAAATACCCAGCAATGAAGCTTTAATAGCTGCCTTATCTGTTTTAGCGGTGAGATAACGTTGCACCACGGTTTGGTCAGTGCCATATTTCTGAATTGCATAGAAAGCCCCGTTAACGATCATCACAATCAAACTAAGTTGCGTGAATCGGATATCATAAGGACCGAAACCGGTACGGTCATTCGCCGATGCGACGCTTATGGCTTCAGGAACACCGCCCTTGATCGAAAATAAGATAACGCCAAGGCAGATGATGCCGCTGGCAAATAACATGAACCCCTGGAACACATCCAGCCAGATGACGGCCTGCATTCCCCCTTTCAGATTCACTATTACCAATACGAAACCAACCACGGCAAGAATAATGAAAGGGCTGATATTGGTCATTTCATGTATGGCAACGGCAATGAGGAACAGTACGGTACCCATTCCAGCAAACTGCCGAATAATAAATGACGACGAGGTGTAGTACCGGGCAAAACTTCCAAACCGTTTCTCAAAATACTCATACGTGCTGAGCCCTATGACTTTCCGGAACAATGGTACGATAAACCAGATTACACCCAATAAGACGATGGGAACCATAAGACCCTGCACCAGTAATATCCAGTTACTGGTATAGCCCTGCGCCGGGTAGCCCAGGAAGGTCACGCTGCTAATTAGTGTTGATAATAGAGACAAGCCCAGAGCCCAAGCAGGGAAATTGCCTTTAGATAGGAAATATGCCTCGGTTGTATTCTGCCTGTTAGAAAACCGGAAGCCCAGGTAGAGGGTAATACCCAAGACCAGCAAGATGATGATATAGTCTATCGGGTGTAGGTGGTTCATTCGATCTAGTAATAGTTACGGGTTATGATTCATCATTGCGAGCGAAGCGAAGCAAATGAGTTATGGGTTGCCCACCCTCCCGCCTCCACTTACGCTACGGCGGGCAGGCGCTCTGTTTCTCGCTCTGTTTCTGTTTCTGTTCCTGTTTCTGTTTCTCTTTCTCTCCCTATTTTTCCTTCTCGTTAAACTTAGGGGTTATATAACCGTTCTATCTCCTCCGGCAGCTCATAGCTTCCTGGTTTTACAGTAATAAATAGATCATTGGCCTTCATCCTCACTACCCCTCTTTCTAATTCATTAATCGGAGACAGTTTCTCAATCTTCATTTCCTTCAAAATCGCCGCCGCAGTAGAGCCTCCTTCAATGAATATCTCCCAGACGTGCACCCTCGCAAGGATCCCGGTTACGGCTTCTGCCATTCGGCCCCGCAGTACCGAAGCCGTATCGCCAGCATCATCAATCGCAATAATTAATTTTTGCCTCGCTCTCAATATGTCTACTGTCTCATTGAGCCAGTCTTCATCAATTATTCGCGGCAAGTACGAAACACAATGCTGCTTTCTGTCAATTTCTCTTATAAACTCCTTCCGCTCCCGTAAAGATGTGCCACTCACATACAGGTGTGGACCTTCCCATTGGAAGCCAGACTGTTCTTGTGGTCGAAACTTTCTTCCGAGTAATGCAGCATAAAAATCCCCCGCACCCGCTAGTATCCAACTGTTGTCGATCTTATCAGCCCATGCCTTGCAATCATTTTCGCTCGTACACTCTCCAACTACGATGCCCTCTCGTGGTAATGGATCGGAAGGCTTGATTACTTCCATCGTATCACTGTTAAGCATTCTCTTAATTTCCGAACTCTTGACCGGGAATTCAGGATCAGTCGAAAATGCAGATTCATGTATTGGCTTCCCATCAACAAAATAGTGCCCATTAGTGACCGTTCTCCCCAAGGTTGGATTAGCAGGCACTACCAAAACTTTATTCAAACCAGTCAATTGCAACTGTATCTCCAATTCCTCCAGAACATAACCACGTAGCACGGAATCAATTTTTTTATAAAGGATCCCCGGTTTCAGCGCCAGTACTCTCTGTATTGCGCCGGCTGTCGCTTCGAGCGCCTCCTTCTTCTTCAAAGACCTACTGTCTGTATTAACAACCAGCACATCAACATCGGTATCAATCTCATTATTTAAACTAATACCAACTTTCAACCCGTACCGCAAGCTGATCCCGGCCAGTTCGGCCGCGCCGGTAAAATCATCTGCGATTACTGCGATCATGACTCAACGGTTATTCTGGTTTTACTTAATTGAACTGCGCTTTCAATAGCTAATATCATGGCGTCTGCACTGGCAATTCCTTTGCCTGCAATCTCAAATGCAGTTCCGTGATCGACTGAAGTACGAATAATTGGCAAGCCTAATGTTATATTCACGCCTTTGACACTGTCCATCTGTTGCTTTTCTGCGTTCCACTTAAATCCCGCGAGCTTAAATGGAATATGCCCCTGGTCGTGATACATGGCCACTACCCCGCCATAAGCACCCATGGCTGCCTTTGCAAACATGGTGTCCGGGGGAACGGGGCCTTCCACGTCATACCCAAGATTTCTTGCCTCCAGCACTGCCGGCAGTATCTCCAGGTCATCTTCAGTACCAAACAGTCCGCTGTCTCCCGCATGGGGATTGAGCCCGGCCACTCCTATTTTCAGATTGGTTTTTCCCAATCGTTTCAAGCCGTCAACAATTAATTCGATCACCTGCACAATCCTGTCCTTCTTTACCAGATCACAAGCTTGACGTAGCGATACATGGGTACTCACATGAATGACATTGATATTATCCTCAACGAGTAGCATAGCATACTTTTTTGTGCCGGTATAGTGTGCATAGATCTCTGTATGCCCGGCAAAATGATGTCCCGCCTCATTAATAGATTTTTTGTTGATTGGACCTGTCACAGTAGCATCCACTTCCCCAGCTAAAGCCAGTTCAATCACTTTCTTCACTGCCTGGAAAGATGCTTCGCCACACATTGCATCAATCTTTCCGAAATGCAACTTGTTGAGATCTGTAATATTTAGATCAAATACATCGATCACGCCCCGATCAAATTGTGCCTCATTTACCTTTTGAATGGCATTTACCCTGGCTCCGAGTTTCAGCTTGCCGATGATCTGATCGAATACTGCTACATCACCGACCAGGAGGGGCCTGCAGATATCATGTATACTTTTTTCAAGTAAAGCTTTCACAGCTATCTCGGGACCAATACTGGCGGGGTCGCCCATGGTGATAGCAATGATTGGTTTTTTATTCATATTAAAATTCATTCTTTATAATGGGGGCATCACGTACTCTTCACACAAGCCTTTCTCCTTCATCAATAATTTTAAAGCGCGCAGGCTCTCCCCAAGTGTGCGTTCCGTTTGGTAGAGTGCTCCATATTCATCTCCGAGTGCCTGCATTTCACTTAATTTCACTTTGTCGCCAAGTTTGAAGGCATTCAGCATGCCCGCATAGACATCGGGGTAAAGGTTACCGGTGCTAGGCACGAGTCCGTCAGCGCCTAGTAATAAAGCCTCCGAACTTTTAACGGCCCAACCCAGAATATAATGAAAATCATCTCTGCCCCTCCACAATTTCAACGATTCCCGCATCCTCTCCTCACTTCTCTCACTGTCTTTTATTCCTACAATATTTTTGTGTCGGCTTAACTCATCGACTATATGCAATGGCAGGCTCATGTGAGTGGTGGCGGGAATGTTGTAAAGAAAAAGCGGCAATTTGATACTATCCGCCAGTTGAAGAAAATACTTTAACATCTGTTTTTCAGTCAAAGGATAATAAGACGGCAATGTAGCGACGACCACATCTATCGCGTGAATAGCACAATAATCCGCAAACTCAATACTTTCCGTCAGTACATTAGACCCTATGCCGGCATAAAGAAGTGTACCCATTTTCTTATTTCTCTCCGCAGCCAGCACATAGTCTTTCTTCAGCTGAAGTGACAATGACGCCGATTCACCAGTTGTGCCCAGGATAAAGGGAGAGATGTTATACTGGTAAAACAACGATAACATCCTTGCCACGGCCGACTCATCCAGGTGAAGCTTCGCTGTAAGCGGCGTCACAGCCGGAACAATCACGCCGGTATATTTTTTACCCGTATTCATTTAATAAGCAGCTTTATAAATTTCTATTGCATCTTTTTCTTCAATAAGCCTGGGATTATTCTTCAATAATCTCTGAATCTTCATGGCATCGGCTGCCATTTGCGGGATCGCTGATAAAGGCACATTCACCTCTTTTAATGTCGCTGGAATACCGCAAGCTTTAACTAAATCCCTCACCCGTTGCACCCCAGCGAGCGCTGTTTCCTCATCGCTACCCCTTCTCTCACACCCTAGTGCCATCGCAACTTCAGCATACTTCTTTGTGGCCGCAGGTATATTATACTCCATTACATACGGCAGAAGCAAGGCGTTTGATAGACCATGTGCCAGATGAAACATGCTCCCCAGTGGATACGATAGTGCATGTACTCCGGCCGTATTCACAGGCCCGAGACAGAACCCTCCCAGCAAGCTGCCCATGGCAACTTTCTCCCGTGCCCCAATATGATTCCCGTCTTCCACCGCATTGATAATATTCCCGGCGATCAGTCGCATCCCTTCATAGGCATAGATGTCAATAAAGGATTGCGAAAACTTATTGGTATAGGCTTCGAGACAATGGGTCAATGCATCTAGTCCTGTTGCAGCAGTAATGGATGCCGGCACAGATAAAGTAAGCAAAGGGTCAACATAAACAATATCCGGTACAAGAAATGGACTGATAATCCCTTTCTTCTGGTTATCTGCATCATCTACCAATATTGCATTGGGAGAAACCTCGCTGCCCGTTCCGGAAGTAGCGGGTACACAAACCAATTTCCTTCCTCTTCCCTTTAACAAATTGATGCCTACATAATCACTTAACTTCTGTGCATTACCTAATTGTGCAGCTACCAGTTTTGCAATATCTAATACGCTTCCCCCTCCAATTCCAATCACTAAATCCGGATCAAATGGTCTCACTTTAGTCATTAGCCTTTCAAAATCACTGAACGTTGGTTCCTGTACAATAGAAGTATCAGATAAGACCTCAACCTTGTTTTGAGTAAGCTTTTCAAGGAATTCATAGATGGCAGGCTTCAATGGCTCAATAGTGGTAATAAAAACTTTCTTGGATTTTAATTGGACCAAATCATCCGCTAACTGCAATAGGGTTCCGTTCCCAAAGACAAGCTTGCCGGGAAAACTTATTTTCAAAGAAGTATCAAGCATTTTTATCTTTAAGATTAAATGGCAGGGTCTAATGGAACCTTTGGTAACATAAGCGATTCAACATCCACTGGTTTAATATCAAGCTTTTCACACCAACCAATAAAATTATCATGAATTCCATCCAGCGTCTTCTTCTGTTCAGGTGTAAGTTCCAAAGCAGTTGCCCGGCTTATTGTTCTTACCGGTAAGCCTCTCTTACGTAGAAAATACTTTGCACTCATCGGATAGGCAATATGGATCAATGGATCAACCCGGCTGATCTCTGATTGCAGCCATTTTACTTCCTCCTGTTTACTGGGGTCCGTCGCATTGTTTACCATCCAAACCAAAATTTCCGGATAGAAATTTCCGCTGATGCTCGACATTCCTTTTGCACCCATTTGCAAACTGTACATAGCATTTGGTGAATGTGCATCATAAAATTCAAGATCGTTCTTTTCAGCTTTTACTATATCCAGTTTTGCCTTCACCTTCTCCAGATCAATAGAGGTATCCTTATGATATACCATCCGGTTTGCGCTCAGCAAGGTTTTGAAGACTTCCGTTCCAATAATCCTCTTATAAGGCGCCGGGCATTCATACATACCTAAAGGGATGCTCCCAGTAAGTTTAAACATCCTATCAAAATTGCGAAGCAGTATATCGTCACTGTCCTCCACATTTGCATAGTGTCCCGTGATCAAGATGGCCGCAGCAATGCCCGTATCGAAAATTCTTTTTGTAAACTCGGCCTTATCTTCGATTGTTAATCCAAATGAAGAGGTAGCAACAACAGGCACACGACCATTTACATATTTTACAACATGCCTTGTCAATTCAAGCCGTTCGTCTTCTGTGATGCTATACATTTCGCTGCTGAGGCAGTTCGCAAAAAATCCTTTTACGCCGGCAGCCAGGTAAAAATCGATCAATGTACTTACAGCATCCAAATCAACCTTCGCCTTCAGGTTAAATGGTGTGATCATAACCGGCACAAATTTCTTTTCAGACATAATAACCCAATTTTAGAATCAATAAATATTCAATTTTTGCAAGCCTTGGAAAATGTGAAATCTAACTATTCTGCGGTAGGATATTCCTGTTTTAGGCATTACCCGGCTCAAGTTTTCTTCTTCTGAATCTTGTCATCATCAAACCCGCCAAAAAGATCGCCAGCGTTCCTACTACTATGATCATATTCTTATGCAGAGGGCTCCTCAAAAAATCATACTTGCCACTTAACCTGTCGGAAAATGTCATCCAAAGGATAACAACGATCCCTATAATGGTTCCCGTTATCGCTTCCGCATTCCGGCTTTGCCGGCTGATCAAACCCAATAAGAAAAGACCCAGCATGCCACCGGCAAAAATTCCCGACAATTCCCACCAGGTATCCAATAAGCTTTTCGCCCCTATCATCGCAAGACCTGCACCTAGACCGATCAGTCCAAACACAACGGTAGCGGCATGCAGAACATACAGTTGTTGCTTATCATTGATATCAGGTTTAAAATACTTCTTATAAATATCCATTGTGAATACCGTTGCTGAAGCATTCATATTGGAACTGATAGTGCTCATCGCCGCTGATAACAAAGCCGATACAATCAATCCTACCAACCCAGTCGGCACTTTTGTTACCATAAAATGCGGTAGCACTTTATCACCATAATCCGAGGGACCTAAAGAATTTGCAACATCGTTTGCCTGTTGAGACGTAAAAACGTCTCCTAATCTTTCCGCCGCCACATTCAGTTTAACAGGCTCTATCAATTCAGGATAAATATTATAGTATGCATAAAGCGATGTGCCGATAATAAAAAATAAAAGGGAAGCAGGAACATACATGACAACGCATAGCCAAACCGATTGGCCTGCTTGTTTGGAAGATTTAGCGGTATGGTAACGTTGAATATAATTCTGGTCCATGCCGAAATTATTCAAATTGATAAAGAAGCCATAGAACAAAATCACCCAAAAAGTGGATTCCGTAAAGTTCAGCGAAAAGCTGCCAAGACTTAACTTATTATCTGACCGGGCAATCTCGATTACTTTGGAAAACCCGCCTGGAATTTCCTTTATCACCAAAAACAATATCAGTAAGGCGCCCAATGTTTTAATGATGCCCTGTGCTACTTCCGTCCATATCACTGCTTCCATTCCGCCCAATACTGTATAAATGATAATGCAAATTCCCATTACGATCATGATGGATGACATTGAGAAACCAGTCAATGCCTGTAAGCTTAGTGCAATACCAAAGAAGATGGTACCCATTCTTGCAAACTGTGTAAGTAAAAAACAGATGACCGCATAGGTCCTTGCCCAGGTTCCGAATCTTTTTTCCAAATGTGTATAGGCCGATATTTCACCAGTGTTCCGGTAAAATGGAACAAAATATTTCGATGCTATCCATGCTGCCAGTGGCATAGAGAGGCTAAAAACAAAAGCATTCCAGTTACTACCAAATGCTTTACCCGGAACACCCAAAAAAGTATTACTGCTTAAAAAAGTGGCGTAGATCGATAAACCGATTGCCCAGCCTGGAATCTTGCCCGATGCCTTGGTAAATTGCTCGCTATTCTTGTTTCGTCTCGAAAAATAAATCCCCACCCCCACCATTGCTAATAGGTAAATGATGATGATGGCAATATCGATGATGGGAAGATTCTGCATGGGTTAAGGCTCTAATCATCGGTAGTCGCTCCAACATTGCTCCTGACCCCCGGCCATTGCTTATTTACAATTTCCTTCAATTCGAGCTTACTCGGATCCACCACAACATGCCTGATCTTTTCTCTCCGCCAGGTATAAACAATATGCACCATTCCGTCTTTTGCCTGAATAACCGAAGGGTATGAATACTGGCTTATCGGTGAATCTTCTAACACCAGTGCTGCATTCCAAAGTTTACCATCTTTACTGACGGCAACATTCAACGGAGTGCGTGGGCCTTTTCCGTTCACCCAGGCAGGCGTGGGCAACAAGTGATTATACACAAGTAACTGGCGACCATCCTTTAACGTGACGGCATCAGTACCTGAATTATTATTAGGCAGTGCCGAAGCTTTCATCTCACCCCATGTTTTGCCGCCATCACTACTCCAGCTTTCGTTTAGTGTAGTGTTACGACTGCGGCACAGCATGTGCAGTCGGCCATCAGCATAACTCAGTATACTTGGCTGAATGGCTTGTATGATCTTAGGGTCATTGATGGCTTCTGTCTTGGTCCATGTTCTTCCAAGATCCGAAGTAAATTCGACATGGGTCTTCCATCCATTCTTCTCGGTGCTGGATGGACAAAGCAGCACACTATTGACGAGTACTGGTTTATTTTTGATCGGACCTAAAAATCCTTCTGGCAGCGCTTCCCTTCTACTCCATGTTGTTCCATTGTCTTTGCTGCGCATCATCCAGCCGGTCCAGCCAGCCACATTGGGTCCAATTTTATAGAACAATAATAATTCTCCATTGGGAGCATAAAACAAAACTGGATTATAGGTTGAATAACGAAGTGTATCATTCATAACGCCGTCTGCAACCTTTACTGGAGCTGTCCACCTTCCGCTCTCGAAACGGCTGGTCCATATACACACATCTTTGTTTCCCTCTTTCGTTCCGCCAAACCAGGCAGCGATCAAACCTGCAGGTGTTTCTGCAATGGTGGCAGAATGACTTTCAGGAAAGGATGCCCGCTCAAAAATGAACTCCTGTTTTACAATCCCCCGCTTCCATTTCTTATTTGTAGTAAACACGTAATTACCAGACGGCACCTCCAATACAACGGTTCCATCCTCCGATTTTATGAATTTTACTTCTTTGTGCCCAGCAATAGTCCGTGTCCCCTCTGTAACTTCTTCAGGACTGTTTGCAGGTACATGAATTGTGGCTGATGTATTTGCCGGAATGCTGACCGTCCATTCGAACCGGTCAACTGAATTCTTCCATTCGCTCCTGATGATACCATGGAGGCTGTTGTAAGATGCTTTCACATGTCCCAGCCCATTGGGGGTTGTGGGTTTCATGATGATCTTCTTAAACGCAACAGCTGTTTTATTACTGCGAATGCCGGCAAGGTTCTCATAAAACCAGGTGAGCAGGTCACCGAGCAACATCACATGATTCTGGCTGTTCATTCCTGGGTTGGCTGTGTTCCCGTTCCACAATTCCCAAATGGTTGTTGCGCCATTCTCGGCCATGTATCCCCAGCTTGGATAAGTTTTGTTCGATGCAAGAATGTAGGCCAGGTCGCTGTAACCGTACTCTGTTAACCCCCGCATCAACCATTGCGAGCCAATTAAACCCGTGCTGATATGCCCGTGATTTTCTACGTGAATTTTTACCCTGATCTTTTCAAACACGACGGATCTCAATGAGTCAGGACAAATACCAAAATACAAAGGCAGCAGGTTAGCCGTTACGGTATTATTACTGTAATGCCTTTTCTGTGGATTATAAAAGGTCTGCTGGAATGCCGCCCTGATACTATCACTCAATAAACTATAATACGTAGCATCCTGTTTATTATCCGTGAGGTTGGCAAAACGCTCCATGTATGAAAGCAACTTATAGTAGTAGGCGGTGGCTATCAGCTTACCATCCGTTAAACGATTCGTATCCTTTGCGTGAATAAGATTGAGGCTTTCCGGGGGCACACACCAATCACCATATTTATCCCGGGTAACGATGTACTTGGTCATGTACTTCGACTTCATATACATCATCCACTGCTTCATGGAGAAATAATGCTTCCGGATAGGTGTGATATCACCAAACTGGTTGTATAAATTATTACTGATAAAAATATATGCAGCGGGCCAGGTTACGTCATCGCTGTAATAATTCCAGAATGCTGGTGCTACATCGGGGATGCTTCCCTCTTCAGTTTGACTATCTTCAATATCCTGCATCCACTTTGCATACAAGGCAGCATTGTTAAATAAATAACTTTCGCCTTGTGACCCTACGGTGCGATCCCCTAGCCATGGTTGGCGCTCATTTCGTTGCGGGCAGTCAACCGGCATGCCCTTGTAATTCGAAGCAATGCCCCACCATGCGTTTTGATAAATACGATTGATGGTACTATTATCTGTTTGAAAGGAGCCTGTTGTTTCAATGGCATCGTACACTAACTTCCCTTCAAACTGGTTGATTAGGGGAATGCCAGGGAAGGTCGAGATTTCAACATACCTGAAACCATTGTAAACGAAAGACGGTTCCCAGTTTTCTGTTCCCGTACCTTTTAAGATATAAATATTGGTCACTTTCGCATCACGTAGATTGGCTACAAACACTTCGCCATTTGACTGCAGGCTTTCAGCAAACCTAAGCGTCACCTTCTCTCCTTTCTTACCGTTGATGTTCTTTATTTTGATCCAGCCCGCAAAATTCTGCCCCATATCCAGGACATACTTTCCACTCGGAGTTTTCTTTATAGTCACAGGCTTGAGGGTTTGCATCACTTTCATTGGCTCACTCATCTGAGCCACCATTTTACCGCCAGGAGCCTCTACCACTTCGGGTTGGATCCACTTACTGTCGTTATATCCAGCTTGCGTCCACCCATAGAATTCCCTTGTAGCATCATATTCCTCGCCGTCGTATTCGTTGTTGGTGCGAATGGGGCCGTCCACATTCAGCTTCCAGCTTTCATCACTCACTACGGTTTTGCTGGTCCCGTCTGTATACTCAATGACCATCTGTAGCAGGAGCTTTGGATAACCGAATGTATTATGCTTTTGTGTTTTATAATTCTGCCGCATCGTAAAGAACCGACCATTGCCCAACACTACCGATATGGCATTGTTACCCGTCTTTACCTGCGAGGTTAACTCATGTGTATTATAGAAATAAGTTTTGCGGTAGTCTGTTGGATTAGGTGCCAGTACCTGGTCACCAATCTTCCTGCCATTTAGGTACAATTCATACATGCCCAAACCGGAAATATAAACCGTGGCTCGTTTTACCTGGGGTTGGCTCTGAAATTCCTTGCGCAGGTATCTTGCACTTAACCGTGACCACTGCGTAACACTGTCCCAGGCCGAAGCTTTGTCAAACCCGATCCATTTTGCCTCCCATTGATCCTTTTCCAATCCGGTAGAAAAGGAAGCTACCTGGTTGGATTGAGCCGGTCCTTTATTTGTCCGCACTAATACTTTCCAGAAATACTTCTTACCAGGTCGCAGCGTTGGTCCATTGTAGGATATATGAAGGGATTGATCGCTGCTGACGAGACCTGAATTCCATACATCCCCCTTATTCTGCTTCAGGACCTCGGCACTGCTGCTAACCAATAGTTGATAACTCGCCTGGACAATGTTGCGAACCTCGCTTTGCAGCTGCCAGCTCAATCTGGGTTGCTTCACATCAATCCCCTGAGGATTAACCAACATTTCGCAACGGAGATTGGCAACAGTTACCTGTGCAGCCGGTCGCTGAACACAGGCAATCAATACGAGTATCGTTACAATCTTTTTCATGTTATTGTGCAGAGAAATTAAAGTATAAGGTTATCTGTAAGGCTCGGGTTGGATCCTTTTCATAATCGTAAAAAATATTCTTAGCGCCCATCGCACCGGTTGTCTCATTACGTTGTGTTTTACTGCCGATACTGCTTATCCCCTGCATAAATGAAATGTCCCCGGTCGGAAACAAAGGTTCATAATTATGCCACTGATCGGTCTTCCAGGAAGGTGTGAACAAACGGAGAAAGAGACCTTCATTCTCCGTCACAACAGTAAAACGGTTATTTTTTGTAATAAAGTGCCCGCTATAAAAATTGGAATGATACCCTTTGAATTCGGGGTACATCCACGGCGCTTCGCCGGTTTCGCTGCTATTGTACTTTTTATTCCAAACCCCAAACCGGTTTCCCTTCATCCGATTTTTCCAGACACGATAGGGTCCGTCGCCTGTATAAGTAACCGATTGAATTTCTTTCTCGGGAAAAGAGAAGTTAACCCCGGCAAAATTGGTGAAGTAGGCTCCCGGGAAATATCTCACCTGCAATTGTACCCAACCAGAGGGGTAGATTGTCCATCTTAGAGTATTATAACTCTCCTTTTGATTGAAGGCCGATTCAATGATCACATTGTTACCCTCCCTGTATTGTTTAACTCCTTTGAAGTTGTTGACCCCCTCCTGCACTTTGGGTCCATTATTTAATGGCAGCTCACCTTTCGCATTTCTTACTGAAACAAGTTGACCATTGAACTGGTCAAAAGCCAATGTGACATCCTTCACCCTCGCATAAAACAGACTGGTATCTCCTATAGGCGTTTCAATCCTGGCATCTCCCCTTTTCTCCACTATAAGTGCAGCCATAGAAGCGGGATTGGTCAACGGAAAACTCCAGGTAAATACTTCCTGCTGATGGGGGTCTTTGACTGTAATGTATAATACATCAAACTGGCTCCAGTCTGGGGGTAACACAATTTTCAACACCCCTTTTTCATTTGGTTTGATATCCGGTGATACCGCCTCCCCTTTCGTTTCGGCCTGCGTACCCCATTGAAGCCGCTTCATGCTCCAGGTAAAACGGCATTCTTTGAGATTCGTAAAGTGATAACGGTTTTCGAGCTGGAAGGTCCCGTCGAAACCTCTAGATATCTCCTTGCGTTCAAAATAGACGGGGCTCCATACTTGCTTTATGGTGTAATAGCTACCTTCCTTCTCATGATGGGGTCCAACGATACCATCAGCTGCCCTATGTTTATCTGTATCGAGTGAATCGTTTAGATCTCTTCTAACAACTGCATTATCGGCGAGATCCCAGAGGAAACCGCCCGCACTGAGCGGGTCATGCCACATCTTCTCCCAATAATCTTCCAGCCCCGCGCCGTGACCGCCGTCGAATTGGCCGTGAAGAAACTCGGTTGGCATGACAATCTCTTTCCCGTTTTCGTAGTTGCCTATTCCATAATTGTACTCGCGATAATGCTGCGTTTCAATTCCGCGGAATAGTTGCCAGGGATGTACAACAGGTCTTTGCTGGACGTCATAAACAGCAAACAGCGAATCCAACTCAAAATTATGACCACCTTCATTGCCGTTAGCCCACATGATAACAGAGGGATGATTGCCGTCGTGCGTGATCATTTCCTTTAACAATTTCGTCCCGGTTTTCGTATCATAGTTGCCGTGCCAGCCAGCAAGCTCATCCATCACAAACAACCCAAGAGAATCGCAGACGTCGAGAAAATGATCATCGGGAGGATAATGACTCATCCGCACAGCATTCATGTTCATGCTCTTGATGAGCAATACATCTTCAATACTGACCTGTTTGCTAGTAGTCCTTCCTGTCTCCGGGCGAAAGGCATGACGGTTGACCCCTTTCATTTTCACTTTCACACCGTTTACATAAATCCCGTCACGCTTCCTTACTTCAATAGTTCGAAAACCGAATTTTTGAACAACCTGATGCAAAGCCTTTCCTTCGTGGTAAATTGTAAACACAGCTTTGTATAGCTCGGGATACTCTGGTGTCCACGCCTTTACTTTACCGATACTTTCCGCTACACGAATGGGTTGAACTCCACTGATTTCATCGCTCTGAATATCTTTTTCGAGTATAAGCTCGTCATTGCTCCTAAAAATTTTGACACTTGCCCTGTCTACTTTGCCATTTGAAACAATTATAGCATTGAAACTTCCATTAGCTTCCGCATCAATACCGATTTCCTGAATATGTTGTCGAGGCAATACCTCCAGCCACACCGGCCGAAAGATGCCGCCGAATATCCAAAAGTCCGCCTTGCGTTCAGCCTCATTCACCGATTGATTGGCCGAATGCTTGGCAACCGTCACCTCCAATACATTCTCCTGGCCATATTTCAGCAGTTTTGATATGTCATACTTAAACGCATAGAACGCTCCTTGGTGAATCTCTCCCGCCACCTTCCCATTTACTCGCACTTCAGCATCGGTCATCACGCCTTCGAACACAATATTGATGAATTTCGCTTTCCAGTTGGCTGGCACATTGAAGCGATGCTTATATAATCCCTTCTCTTTCCCTCTTACGCTATCTTTTGCAAAACCATAGTCATATTTACCAAAGCCTTGCAACTCCCAGCACGAAGGAACGGTAATCTTAGTCCATTTGTTTGCATTCATACCTCCTGTACAGAAGAAGTCCCACTGAACAGTTTGATCAATCCCGGTCCCCGAGAGATACACTTTCTCTGTTTGTTGTGAAAACGCCGTAACAGGTATAGGCAATACCAATGACATCACGAACCACAAGTAACCCCATGACTTGCGCTTCGTGTAATGCTTGATAATATTTGAGATCATGATTATAGTTTACCCGTCACTTTTTCAAGACGTAAAGAACCCGCCACCTTCTTTCCGTTGACAAAGACACTCAATCCTTTCCCTTTCTTATATTTCGTTCCATTCTTATCCCAGACGATAGTGATACTTTTTCCATGATACAGGACATTATCCAAACAAAACCAATCCCACTTCCCGGCCGGCAGTAATGGCTTCACTTCGATGATATCATCCGCCCTCGGACGCAGGCCCACCAGCCCGGTTATGATCAAGTCGTTAAACGTGGAATGATTGTAATACCTGCTTCTTTCTTCATCTCCTTTCAACCAATAGCCAGTCTTCTCATCCAGGTACTCACCTATGTAGGGGCGACCACGATAGTACTGCGACTCCACATATGTCTCCAGAAGGTCGAAGTAATTACTGTCCGCCACATACTTCTGCCGATGTGAATTCAAAAGGTTGGCCATCGCCGTCAAGGTTTGGGAAGTAGCGAAGGGCCACACGGCACCATCCCACTCACAATTACAACAGCCATGTGTACGAAATTGGGGATGACTTCTGTCAGCGGTGGTGATACCGAATGGCGCACAGAACGTTTTCTTATCCATTAGATGTTTCCAGGCTACGTTGTAGTTGCTGTCGGGTAGATTAAAATACCACGGAATAAAGCCGATTTCCTCCCTCACATTTGCCAGCGTGTCGCCTTGCTCCTTTCTTACCTCGAAAAATTCATGACTGGCGTTCCAAAGCTTGTCCTGAACCATCATTTTTATGCTGTCCGCTTTCAGAACATACATCATAGCCTTAGATAAATGTAAACCCCCACTAATCGTTGTCATGGCTGCCAATGCATTTGCATTCCCATACATGTATGCATTGATGGAAGGCCTCGGATTTTTTTCTCTCCGCCCTCCGCTGATAGTCTCCTCCATAGCGTCTCTCACGTCGAACTGCCAGAATAGTCCGCCCGAAGATTTCTTTTCGTTTTCCCAGGCAGCATAATCCGCCACCAAGTCAGGCAATAAATCTGCTATGAAGGTCTTATCCCGATTAACCAGATAGCGGTTGTATATGGCATCCATGTTCCAGCTGCTATAAAACCTCAGCTTGTTCATGGGTTTACCATTGTTGCCACGGTACCAGACAAGGAGGTTGTCGTCCATGTACTTCTTATCGTGCAACCAGCGGCTTTCATAAATATGGTGACCAAGGCCACTTGCGATCAAATTATACTTATCTGCGTAGCTGCGCTGCACCAGGAACTCCGTAAATACAAATCCTTTTTCGGTCTTTTTTATATGCTTGCGCAATGTCCACCACCGGTAATAAAATATTTCCACAAAGTTCTGTTGAGGACATTCAAACAAAGGAACGTTTTTCTGCATCCAGGCCCATGCGCTGTCATTTGGTATAGCCTGCTTGATATTCTCATCCTCCATTTGGTTGAAATACTCAACATAATGTTTGAAACTAGCCGCTTTCAACATATATGGGGTCTGCTTGGGCTGCGAATAACCCGAACAATAACACAATAAAAATCCAGCCAATATGACAAGCAATTTTTGCATCGATCTATTCTATAGCAGAGGTTTTCAGGTAATGTATTAAATAGACAGCTTCTTTTGACTTTGAATCGGCATTTGGAAGATCATAATCCTGGTCGGTGGGTGTATCTGCGTCGGGGAACCGCCGAGTACCGCCCGTTCTGAAGGATATACGTTCCACCGATTCTACCGGGGCGAAGCATAAGTTATTATTTGGCTTTCCCTCATTGATAGTCACACTATAAAACCTGGTGGTGGTATTCAACTCAAGCTTAATTTTCAGGCTTTCGCCGGGGTTGAATTTTCCCAATGATTTATTCCTATACCCTTGCTTTGTCAAAATGTTCCCAGTCGAGTCAATCATTAACCTGAGACAGGGCGTGCCCTTGTCATCCAACAATTCAAATTCCAATACGCCGAAATCATTTTGCCGCGGAGTTACCAAAAATTCGACTCTTACCTTTTTCGATTGGGGAAACACCCTTTCGGCTCTCGCGTAGTCAAAAGGATCGGAATCTCGAAGAGTCAAGGCCTTATTATCTATACTAACTCGGCACCAAAGAGGACTATAAAGATTCCAATTTTGGATTGCCAGAGGATTAGCAAAATCCTCATTAATATGCCTTGACTCCATCGCCTTTACCGGAACGAGTATCTTACTCACCCATATATCCTCTTTATTCATGCTATAGGTAACCCACATACTCCCATCGGCAGGTTTGCCATCCAGTTCCTGTATGCCTCGGACGTATTGCGGGCCATAACTTTTATACGCTCCGCCATAGCGCATAAATGTAATCTCACCGTTCACGAGTAGCAGGTTTTTATAGTTCAGTCCGTTATCGCTTACACTTAGTGCCAGTGGCCACCGGAACTCGGATGGGTTGTACACCGTCGCATACTTTCCGTCACTTGTTCTCTGTCCCCAGAATTTTGCATTGGCATTGACAAAGCCCGGAGCCCTGGTCGGACTATACTGCCATGTTCTTCCCTCATTCTTGCTGATGCTGGTTAATGCATACTTCCAGAAGCCCGCGACATTTCCGTTTGGCAGGTGATAATAACTAAATGCTTTAAATTCTTTTTGCAACGGAATCAATGGGTCATTCCTATCCGCTTCCTCCACAGTTTGCATCATCAGTAGTGGGGTAGCAAGTATCTCTTCGCAGGCTGTGATGAGTTCTTTATCGTTCGAGGATTTATAAAATGGATAGCTGGTGTTCTTTTCATCGAAGGAATGGTTGTAGCGAAGAAAATAAATCTTCCCAAAATTGCCATCCGTCTTAATCTCCCTGATGACACGGCCTATCCCATTACCATCATTCGGATCATCGCCTTTTGCCAGCGCAATGCCATAATAGGCCAGGGCATATAGCCGCTTCGACTTCGAGGTGTAGAAGCCGATCCTTTGGTGCATGACCGCGTAGCTATTCTTTGCCGTATCCATTTTACCGGGTTTTACAAAACCATCCGGTATCCTATAGGGAGGAAAAATGACCACCGGGGCATCCCAGCTGTAGCCGTCTTTGGATCTTTGCAGCAATGTTTGACCAGGCGCGATATGTTCACCCACTGGGTTGCTGAGGTATTCCAGGTAAAAGCTATTGTTCCAATAAACAAGCATAGGCGCATGATTGTATGTCCACGAGGTGATATCATTGTTATCCCCTCTGTTCGCTCGCATGGTCTGGATATTGTGTACCCCCATAGCTGGACTTAATTGTCCGTGGTGATAATCTACATTGGAAAGAGTCTTGCCCGTATAGCGAACTGTATCCTGTGCGGAGCTCCCGGTACAACCAGCAACCCATCCAATAAGTATAAATGTCTTTCTTATATTCATCGACGTTCCATTATTTTTTTACCTTGTTACATAGTTGAAAAACGGTTGCGATAGCTAAATGGCTCTACCGGATTCACTTTTTAGATTATTTGACTTCTTTCAGGTTTTCAACAACCTTCTTCCTGACCTTTACTATTGTTCCATGCTTATGACCTTGCGGGACCTTCACCTCGCTTGTAACATTCTTAAAGTGAGAAAAATCCTTTGTGGATATCGCTTCATATATTTTCTTCTGGTAAGCGTCAAAGTAAATCAACCATTCATTATTAACTTTAACAACCGAAGGTCCTTCAGTGAATTGATCGGTAAATGGCGATGAAATATTCTTCCATGGGCCCATAGGGTTATCCGCGAACGCCACCTTAATATTTCTTTCCGGCCTGGTATTATCTTTCAATACCAAAACATAGTCACTCGCACCTCTTTTGACAATTACTGCATCTATCACGCTGAAACCGGGATCGAGGAATAACTTCGTTTCCGAAAATGTCTTGAAATCCTTTGTAGTAGTTACATACATCCGGTGGTTATTACTATCCTCCTCAATCCCTCTTTCAAACCGCCCGGGAATGCAACTCGCCCAGATAATAAGGTATTGCTGTTCCTGATCATCATAAAACAGTTCTGGCGCCCAAACATTGACAGTGGTGGGTTCGTGTTGCATCACGGGTATGAACTGTTGCTCATCCCAATTGATCAGGTCGTTCGAAGAAGCATATCCAAATCCCTTATCGCCTCTCCAACTGCTAGTCCACACTAGGTGAAATGTTCCATCCGGTCCCTGTACCATGCTGGGGTCACGCATCACCTTCTGATTGCCCACCGTGGGTTTAAGAAGAACTTTATTCAGGTCATTCCATCTTTTTCCATCATCGCTGTATAACATTCGCAAGCCTTCATTGGCAGGCTCGTGAAATGACGTGAAGAGGTATGCTTTGTTAGAACAGGAAAGGGATCCCGCTAGCACTACACATAAACTGATATAATGTATTATCCGTCGCACTATTTCATTCTTGTGTTAGATCTTTCTATAATCAGTACCCAATCATTTCCATCCTGTTTCTTTCCTGGCGGGTTAAATGACTTCAAATCACTTCGTCTTGCTTTGTACATTGCCCGCGTTGTCCCGGTTCTGGGGTTAAACCAGTACACATCAATTAAACCAAATCCCAATTTTTCCGTTCTCAATTGAAAATCTCTGCCATTATAAACATAGAACATGGCAAAATCCTTTCCTCTTGTCGCCGCAACCCGTTCATACTTCTTACCATTATTGATCACCAGGTCCTGGGCAGGCACCCGATCAAAATAGGATTTGCTCAACAAAAGTTTCTTAAGAAAGATCATTTGTTCTGCACCCGGAGACTTCAACGCCTCTTTCCAATTCATCGTTACCCCATAATTCGCCGTCCAATCACCCTTGTTATTGAATTGCATTGTCGCATTTTCGCCGTAGGTGAATCCCGCCCCACCTGCAAATACACTCCAATAAGCATAGCGTCGGAGGTCCGCGTCATTCCATCGAGGTTGCAAACTATCGTGCAAGCCATGAGGAATGTTCTCATAAGAAGGCTCTCCGTCCATCGTAGGTTTTGCAGGCTTCAATTGATAGTCAACATTCACATATTTCCAGTTGTCTTCACCGTAATGATAAGTTTCTGTACTCACGGTATCCTGCGCGTAGTTTTTATGGCCGCTTTGAAACATATTGAAATCAAGCCATGCCTCCTTATGAAACCAGTCACTTGAAGATGTTCTCCCTCGCGGATGATAAGTAACCAAATGATTAGGATCATTCTTCTTCAACGACGCACCAATCACTTTCCAAACTTCCAAACCTTCCGTACCCCTGACATCTCCTCCATTGAGCCAAATGATATTTCTCTTATTCTTATATCGGCTTGCCAGAAAGGTTGCATAGACCTCTGCCTCGGGGGCTGTTACTTTACCTCCCTTAACATTACTACCCCACACAGGCACCAATGCCATAAAAATTCCCCGTTTGGCGGCCTCATCCACGATAAAATCAACATGGTCCCAGTAGTCATATGCAATGCTATCTTCAAAGCTGCTCCCCGGAGTCACCACAGGTTTTGACACATTTTCATTAGTCAATGCGTAGTCTCCATACACGTTCTTCGTATTGTTCATATCGTGCAACACCATAACCTGTACAACATTAAAACCTTGTCGCTTCCTCGTTTCGAGATAATGAATGGCATCTTCACGGCTACATTTGACGAAAAGCAGCCACCCCGTATCACCTAACCAAAAGAAAGGCTTCCCTTCCGTTGTCTGAAAAAACCTACCGTTGGAAGAGATCCTTAAGGGCGAGACTCTATCCTGTGACACTGCTAAACTAGTGCTGATAAGAAATGCAACAATACCAATTGTCTTCTTATAATGAAACATTAGCTTATCCAAAATTTTGGAAAACGTGGCGTTATAGTTCATTTTAATTTTGCTCAATTTTTTTAACCTTATAGCCGCTAATTGCAAAATAGATAATCACCAGAAAACAGATCAACGGAACGATATATCCAATTTGAATATTATCATTGAACGCATCAATTATCCTACCCATGATATATGGCAGCACGGCGCCTCCAACTATAGCCATGACCAGCAATGAACCTCCGATCTTAGTCTCTTTATCAAGGCCCACCAGGCCTAATGCAAAAATGGTCGGGAACATGATAGACATAAAGAAGCCCATCGCTCCCAATGAGTAAATAATTACTTTCCCGTGGGAAAGCATAGCAACACAACATAAAGCTGCCGCAATTATGGAAAATGTAAGTAGCAATCTTTCTGAAGAAAAAAATCTTGTCAACCCGGTACCTATAAACCTACCCGCCAAAAACGATATGCCATAAATTGTTCCAAGGTAGAATCCGGCGGTCTTTTCGTCTACACCGCCATACTTCATCGCCATGCGAACAAAGAAACTGGTAACACATACCTGTGCCCCTACGTAGGCGAACTGGGCAATCACTGCCCATGTAAGGTGTTTATGTCTGAAGGCACGTATGAAATCTGAAAATCGAGCTGTGCGTGATTCATCCTTGACCTCTGGTAATTTGAAAAAGAAAAATAGTATGGCCACCAGTAGGAAGCCTCCTGCAATAAACATATAAGGTGTTTTTACAGACGCTGATTCCATGTCTAGATAGGTGAGCCTTTCAACCTCGGTCATTGCAGTAAGTTCCTCCGCAGTATGATTGATTCCTGAAAAAATAAATGCGGATCCGATCAGCGGCGCAATAAAAACTGCCAATCCGTTGATAGCAGCTCCAAGATTCAACCTGGTGCTGGCACCTTTGGGATCGCCTAATACGGCCGCATATGGATTCGCAGCGGTTTCCAATATTGTAATTCCGCAGCCAATGACAAATAATGCAAGCAGAAACAATTCGTAGGTTCGGGAATTTGCGGCAGGTAAGAACATAAGAGCACCAATACCCGCCACAATCAACCCGGCAATGATGCCTTTTTTATATCCCCATTTCCGTAAGATCATTCCAGCTGGAATTGCCATTAAGAAATAGGCGAAGAAGATTGCAACATCGATCAACGTGCTCTGACTGTTGTTTAGCTGGCAGGCTTTCTTCAAATGTGGTATCAATATGCCGTCGAGATTGTGCACCATTCCCCATAAAAAAAACAAGAACGCAACAAGTATGAAAGGAACCAGGTATTTACTTTTTGAGCCTTCTTTTGTCGATGAGGGAATTGCTACTGTCTGGTTTGGCTGCATCGTCGTTAATTATTTCAGTGTTACTGATTATTGAATGGAAAACCTTTTTGAAATCATATTATATACAATGCTTCGTTTCCCATCACTTAACCTGTATTCATCCGGGTTGGCGGACGTGACAGGTTTCATACCAACTCCTAATTTCAAGACATCCTTCTCCATACTGTCGGGCAATTGGGAAAGGCTACCCCCGGCCATGAACGCCGCGGTGCCAAACTCTTGGTAATTATCCCCGGAGTAAACAACTGCTTTCCCTGGATATCGGTCACGATATTCTTTAACTGCCCTGTATACCTGTTCAAAACTTGTCTTTTTGGGTTTTAAAAGACGTGCGTGTTGACGCGGTGCCAGGCTTTGCCCTCCTTTAGGTTCATAAGCACTGCCATCTGCCTGGTAATGCCAGTAGCGAATGTCGATTATATCTACAATAGCTGCGTATGAAGGCATTCTCAGAATGGCATCCTGCACATCCTTTGTAACACTCAATCCAATTATCGGATTCTTACCTGTTTCATTTTGCCATTCCCTTATCACATCCAGCCAAAACTTCACGAAATGTGTGGGGCCAGTAAACTCTTCACCTACTAACTGAATAACACCATTATTATCCTTGAAATTATTAAGACACTGACGAATGTATTTTCTATGCAATTCCCGGCGGACAGGATTCGAAATGTCGTAAAATTGTTCAGCATAGAATATCCTCTTATCGCCGGCATAGCTCACGGGTTCTACAAAACCCGTGTTATTAATATTGTTGGCAGTTCTCCATGGAAAATCGGCATAGTGTGCACCCGCTTCGATAATGTTATGCTGAAAGTAATTCTGGTGAACAAGCAATAATCCTTTCTGATCGGCCAGGTCAGCGAACTGCTTTAAGCGGCTCCAGTAAAAATGGTTATACTTTGTCAGATCGTATTTGCTCAATCCATCCCAGGCAGTTTCTTTACCGCTCCTGGCAAAAGGCAACTCATAAAACGGAGGCCATACCTCACCATCCATTCGTCTCACCCGCTGGTGGTCATCTCTTCTGCGATCATACCATAATCCATAGTTATGTTCAATGGCGATAGTATTCGTTGACTTCATTTCATCCGTGACATCGCCCAATTCGTCGGTCAATCCTTTCCCTGTTCGTCCGGGTACAAAACGAGTGATATGTGATTTTGCCGTTTTGATATCGGAAGATTGCAGACCGCCACTCCACCATTGGACATTTTGCCGTTTTCCGATTAAAATTTCATCGCCCCGTACCAGCCAACCGTTCCTGACCTGCATGGAAGGAGTTTTGGAAGCTATGGTTTGTTTCCTGATTCCAATATCATCGATGGTCCTGGCATTAGTCATAGCTAGTGAAATCGGGTTGCGTGCGGCAGCATCTTCTATCCAGGTTTTCAACTGCATCCTCGGCCGGTATGCATCTTTCGTTAATTCCAGCGCGGTTTCGACCGAAGGGCTGCTCGAAGCTTCTGTCGGCACAGCTAATATTTGTGCCTGTTCATCAACATTCCTGTTTACTCTTTCCTTTAGTTGCTGATAAAACAAACTTCGAGGGGTAATTGTATTATTGGATTCCTCCCAATGTCCATCACCGGCAAACTGACTCCAACTTCCGAAAGCCCAGTTTTGCGCAGTAGGCGGTTTATAACAGTCGATCATGGCCGCTGAACAGTTCCAGAACAAACTATTTGCGGCAGTCCAGCCCGCTCCATTTGCATCCTGTCCGAGATTAGCAAAGCGAAGGGCATTGCCATCTACATTTACTACGTCGAATAACACACCACTGGCCCAGCTGTCAACGGTTCCGCTAAAACTATAAGGTAGTACTGATTCACATTGTACAAAAGCATTGGGACCGGGGGCGCAATATCCGACGGCGAAATCATGATACCCGTTCTCAGCATAGCAACGCTGAAAAAGTGTCTGCTGACCTGTAGTTAAAAAAGTGTATCGCCTTTGTCCGCCTATTTCAGATACCGGGTGTTTCGAAATGCAATCCTCCACAGTAACCCTCTTTGATGTTTCCAATATGTTCACTGCGGAGCCGGCAAAATTCTCAAATGTTACCTGTCGTACCCACGCGTCTTCTGCATTTTCAATATTAATTGCGTTCCAACGGTGATCTTCATCTTTCGAATTATTCTTATCATAGGTTGATATGCACCTGAGATTTTCTATGCCGCAATTTGTAACTTTTCCATTTTGATTATAAAAGATAACGGTGGCACCGCCAAAACTGGAATCTATTGCCGTCGTTAGTGGGGCATCAATAGTGATCCTTGCGCCGTCTATGTTGGATACACCTCGATCGAAATACAGATCCCGGTCTCCTGGCTTCCAACCGAGGGCAGATATCCCGCCACCAAATATGCCTGTACCTAATTCAGCTATCCATTCTTTTGAAGAAGGGCGACGTATAATTATCCTTTTGTAGTCGCCCTGTTTAACACCCGAGAATTTGGCGTCGACATAAAAGGAGGTGCCATTGACAGGCACATAGGTATCAGTGATCTGATACACTGTAGCATCAACTGGAGTGCTATTCTTACCAGCAATCTCTATCAAAGTATGTCTTCCAAGTCCTGTACCTGTTATGGTCGTATTCTTTACACCACTTCCCCGTAGCACGATCCCAGGAGCTGTGAGGCGCAACTGACCAGAGACTTCATAATTTCCTTTTTGTAGTAGTACTGCGCCCCGAAATCCATTGGCATCAACTGGCAGTGAAGCCACATGGTCCAATGCAGCCTGGATGCGATGTGTTGCATCTCCTTTGGTAATCGGCACAACAACTCTTACTGGAACGGTTGGTATCGGCTTTTCCGAAGCCATGTATCCGCAATAAGAAAAATCGGGAATACGATTACCCCGATTATCAGACGTATAGCTTAATTGTCCATTCTTAAATGAAAGAGGAGGTAATAGTTTTACCTCCTTCTGAGCTGCTAAATAATATGGGTTAGAGAACGCGGTCAGCAACACTAATACAGTGTGGCGTAAAAAGTTTTTGCTAATAAATTTCCTTGCTGACTTTAGAACGCTCAAAACGGGTGTTTTTAACTAGTGCTGAAAGCATTATAAATGTACTGTTATATTTAAAAACCCTTTGCAGGCTTTACGTTCCCTGTGAGGACTACGCTATTCAGGTAATTTTCAATATTGCTGTAGCCATTACCGTTTATCCTCCCCGAATCCGATGCGTCTTTAGGGTTTAGTTTATTCTTTACCTCCCAATCGTCAGGCAAACCGTCATTATCGCTGTCTTTATAAGGCGTCCCTTTGTAATCCGGGTAGCCCCCCACCTGGCTTATCTCTGTAATAATTCCTAACTTATAGCTATCAAGTGGGGCCCGGCGATGTTGAAACTGAGTGGTTGGCGGCACCACATTTGGTGATACCGTTATCTTACCTGTGCGGACCTGTTCGGTAATCCTTACATCTACTGCATCCCGTTTGGGGAGCGTAGCGCCGGCGTTCGCCAGAACAAAATCCTTTGCTCCTTCAGCAGGCATTACCGTCAACTCCGGCATGGGCAATGGTTTATTCCATTTAATATTATCCTTGTATTTTCCCGCGTTTGACATTTCTTCGACCTGCACTCCGCCATTCCAGTTGTCCTTTGTCACTTCAGGGTAGCCCTCCATGATGTTTCCATTCACATAAGCCCTGCCATAGGTCTGGTACTTCAATTTGCTTCTTCCGCTCTCTGGCTTCAGGATGCGATGGCCTACATTATTGTTCCTAGGCGTAGCAGGTCCTGGTTTAAAGTAATTATTGATGATATTGTACTGGGCCCTGTAATCGCCTCCGTCAATGGAACGGTGTACCCAGTTAAATACCACGTTATTTACAAAATTGAAAACTCCATGCCACCCAATAGAGGGGTTGCGACCGGTATTATTGGCCCAGAGGTTCCGCATGAAGGAACAGTTCTCACCTCCCAATGTGCTGCCAAATGAATGATTCCATGTATCGAGAGCCTCTGCAAAGATTGAATTTTGAATAGTAATATTCACCGTACCTAATTTCTCTTCCGTGGGTTTACCGGTACTGTCATTGTACATGTGTCGATACATGCTCATGTTTTCGTCAAGGCCCCAACTTGCGCTCACATGATCAATCATGATATTACCTACCGGGTTGCCTCCGATTGCATCATCCCTGCGGCCTACCCATGTTTCTCCACGGCGAAAACGCATATAGCGGATAATCACATCGTGGGTATTAATCAATACGCTTTCACCCGCAACACATACACCATCACCCGGGGCAGTTTGTCCTGCAATGGTGATATAAGGCGCCCGGATGATTAACGGGGTTTTAATTCGAATGATCCCAGCTACATTGAACACAATAGTTCTTGCCCCGCCCTGTTCGCATGCCCAACGCAAGCTACCTGGACCATTATCATTAAGATTTGTTACCACGAAAACCTTACCGCCGCGGCCGCCAAAGCTGTACTTGCCACCTCCTTCTGCACCGGGAAATGCAGGAATATCAGCCTGGGGCAGATCAGTGGGTCTAGCTGCAAATGGAATAAAGGGCTTTCCTTGTTTCGCCTCGGCTTCAATAACCGGGTAGGCCAGAGCCCAGGCCTCATCTGAATGAATACGTGCTGCATTCATCAATGAATCGGAAGCCCGTTGTACATCCGGTGAAATACTGGGATACTGTGCATTTGCAAACAATGTGACACCTGTAATAAGTGTTAGAGATACGATCTTTCTGAATGATGAATTCATTGTTTTCTATTGTACTGGTTAGACGAGATAATTATAGTTTACCGTTGTCTTCTTCAATTATTTTTTTACTATAAACGAGAAAGAGAAGATGAATCTCCTCTCTCTCTTTCGATTGCTGCTTGCTAGAATTCTACTATAAAATCTTCCCGGTGAGTGGTCAACGGTGAATAGTGAATAGTGAGTAGTGAGTACAGCCTGGCGTCCGAAGACTCAAGTAATGTTCGAATCCTTAAACAGGTTTCTAGTGTCAGTGTCTACTCACTATTCACTATTCACCATTCCAATTAGTTTGTCGTATCAAATGTCCCCGCTCCTCCACTATAATCCAGCCATCCCACATTTTGCAATAGCCATGGATTGAAAGACAATATTGTACTCGTTAATCCAGACAGGTAATAATTGGGTCTGAATAAGATATTCACCGGGGTAGTCCCATCACGATCCATTGCCTGGTCAAGTGGAGTCATGACTAACTTGTTTTGGTATAATGTTTTTAGTTTGGCTATTTCTGCGGCAAAAGCGGCAGGCGTTGCGTCCGGATCGATCAGAATGCTACGATCTGCGGGTGTCAAAGGATCCGTGTTGGCGGGACTAAACGTCTTTGATTGCCAGTAATATCCAGTTCTGTTTGTGCCATTGATAGGTGTAAGACCAAGTTTGGTAGTTGTGTTGGCTGTTGGATTGTCGGAAGAGACGCCTCCATAGAGTAGCCATCTCTGAATATCCCAGTAACGCTTGCCTTCGTAAGCTAATTCGATTCTTCTTTCATAAAGACAGGCTTCAATAGCAGCATACTTGTCGGCCAACGTTCCAATGCCATAGTTATTAGCACTCGGTATTCCTACCCGGGCACGTATCTTTCCAAGATAAGTAATGGCATTACCAATATCTCCTTTTGCCGCATAGCATTCTGCTATATTCAACAACAGTTCAGCATAGCGATACTCAAAAATGTCGGTGCCAGAAAAATTGAGAGCAGTCGTATCGGCCGCAGGATTTGAGTTCTTACGAACAACCGCAGGGCTTGATGTTTGATTGCCCGCATGGTACGTAATTGCTCCCGTTGCGCTTACTTTCCATCTATAGAAAAATGTGGTCTTATTAGCATTATTCAATCTGCCCCATTTTGTCCCTGAAAACGCAAACGTGCGATAAAAACGAGGATCCCTGTTCTCGAAGAAAAATGTATCTACGTATCCATTTGCCTGGGTAGGACGAACGCCATTGGCCAATGGGAACAGGTCGAGCATTGCCTTAGGTACGGAAATACCGCCCCCACCATTATAATCTTTAGGTCGCACCTGGTTCTCCCATGAGTTATTGTATCCAACTGATGAGGTAGCAGTGGAAGAAAGCAACATCACCATGATCGCCTCTTTATTAAAAGAGTTATCATTTTTGTAGGTCATTTCCGCCCATTCTCTTGCTGTAGTTCCATATAAACCATATCCATCAGTCGTTAACTGCGTTTCTGCCTTCAAGCCTGCATCCAAAGCAGCTTGCCATTTAGCACTGCCCGGATTATCCCAATCCTTATTGAACAACGGGCTTGCTGCAGTAAGCAGGGCACGGCTTTTCATAGCCAATGCAGCTGCGCTGGTAGCTCTGCCATAGTTTGTATTTGAATTTTCCCAACGACCAGGTAAAAGTGCGGCCGCTGAATCGAAATCCTTTGCGATCTGCGCAAATACCTCGCTCGAGGTAGACCTTGGTGTCCTGATAGCCGCATCAGTATTATTGGCCAAAGTTACTTTCAGCTCTAGAGGTACGCCACCATATCTGCGCACCAATTGGAAATACTGATATCCGCGGAGAAAAAACATTTGTCCCCTCGAGGTTCTGCGGAAACTTTCAGGTAGTGCCTGACCTACACCATCCATTTTCTCAAGCAGGAAATTACAAAAGCGAATACGCGTATAAGGGTTATTCGTAACGCTGGCCGTCAATGCAGCCCCATAATAAGCGTCTGCATCACTGGCTAATTGCAGGTTTCTGTTTGGATTAATCCAGTTACTAACAGTTCCACCAAACTCTTCCGTCATTTTCGTTTTGGCATCATCATAAGCTCCTGTTATAGACTCAGCCTGCAGTGGATTCCTGTACGACGCGAAAAAATAGTTATAAAGTCGGTCTATGTACATTCCCGTTTGCGCTTCATTGGTAAACACACTCTCGTCGAATTTATCGTAGCTCTTCATTTCTTCGAGGAACATCTTTTTGCAACTGACCATCACGATCGAGGCGCAGGCCAGTAAATATATTATTCGTTTCATATAATTATTTATTAGGTAGTTTATGTTAGAACCCAAGATTTACACCCAGCGCCCATGTTCGCAATGTTGGATAGTTGACATTAATGCCGTCATACATGTTGCGATACTTATTGGGATAAGGATTATACAAATCCCACAAATTATAGCCTGACAATACGATTTTCGCACTTGACATATGCAATTTGCTGCTCCATGCCTTTGGCACCGTGTAACCGATGCTCATTGAACGGACCACCGCCCTGAATGATGGCATTGTCCAGAAGTCAGAATTCTTGTATGCCTGGTCATAGTAGAACATGTTCGGATACTTTCCATTAGGATTATCCGTAGAATCGTACATATCGTTTAGATAAGCAACCTGGGACCACATAGCATTGGTGCTGCTTGTACCTTGCTTAACCCGATCTTGACTATTCCATCCACCCCAACTTGTAGCGATCTGTGCTAACAGACTAAACGACTTGTAACTAACACTCAGGTTGGTGGTGATACCAAAAGATTTGTTTTTGTTCTTCAGCTTAATGTAATCCTGTTCATCGTTGATCTGCCCGTTCTGACCGGCAATAGTTTGCGTGTTGGCATTTAGATTTCCGGCAATGTCTTCGTAAGCCAGCATACCTTTTCTCAAACTAGCCTTGCTTGAAATATTGGCCGAACCCGCATTGTAGAGCGGAGTGGTCCCGGCCCTCGTGGCTAAGTCAGTGAGATAAGTCCAGTATGCATCGATATCTGCATCAGTCCTTAGAATTCCGTCGCCTCCCGATGTCTGCTTCCAGGTCTTGTAGCCCCACTGAGCTCCAAAGAGTGAATATCCCTCTTGTTTCTTGCCGGCATATGTTGATGGGTAATTGAAAGGAATATCCAACGCTTTCTTCACCTCATTACCGGAAACCCCGAAGTTCATTCCTATAGAATAATCTACTTTACCTACACGGTCACTCCAGGTGGCCGACATTTCTGTTCCCCAGAAATTGACAGCGCCATAGTTAAGTTCAGCGAAAGCACCGCCTACAGAAATGGGAACATTAGTTGCCGTGCTCATATCAGTGAGCAAATCGGTTGATGAGTTATAGTATGCATCCCATGAGATAGATAAACGTCTTCTGAGAACTGACAGATCCACGCCAATGTTTCGTTGAATTGTCTTATCCCATCTTATTGCCCTGTTAGGGGTTACCTCAGGTGTTAGACCATAGGTATAGTTACCTCCTGCAGTACCAAACGCCATCCCTTTATCCGATGCCGCAGAGTATAATTGCATCCATTTCCATGCCTTTACATTATCGTTTCCTGTTCTACCAAGCGAGGCCCTGATCTTGAGCATATTGATCCATCGAACCTTGAAGAAACTCTCATCGGAGATTACCCAACCGGCCGACACACTTGGAAAAAAGCCCCAATAATTTTCGGGAGCGAACTTGCTGGATGCATCAGTACGGAATACGAATTGTGCGAAATATTTATTCTTGTAAGAATAACTTGCACGTCCCAAATAAGACAGCGTACCGCTTTCTGATCTCGAAGTGATGGAATTGGATGCATTTAGGGTACCTGCAGTAACAGATGTACCATTATATACTCCTGGAATTGGATTGTCATATATCTGGTAACGATCTTCGAATGTGTTCTTTGCACGCTCTCCAGAAAGTACTACACCAACGTTGTGGCTACCGAAAGTGCGATCGTAATTCACAAAAAAGTTGATCTGCTCGGATGAACCAGTTGTGTTATCATAGGTAACTCTCGAGTTTGATCTGTTTGTTGCTGGAGAATTCCAGACTGTTGTTGGTGTATATATGTGATTAGTGAGAGGATTAGCAGCGGCATTACCACTAGCTACCTGGGAAATTATCATGGGCATCATGACTTGCTCAGTACTACCAGCGGTAGACTGAACAGCATATGAGGCTTTAACTGATAGACCTTTAACAAACGGTATATCATATTGTAGTCCGAAGTTAACGTTGTATCCGAAATTTTTTGAAGTTGTCAATGAACCATTGTTTAGCAGCGAATAATAGTTCCAGTTACTAAGGGAATTGTTTCCAGTCGCCGAACCTGTCCTGTTAGGGGCCAGAGGTGGCGAAATGAATTGCGTCGTACCGTTAATAGTGTATTCCCATGGGATATACTTCGGCATGTGCAATAAGATGCTGTAGTCATTTTGCTCACCACCGCTTGCATAACCGTCAGTAATATTGACTTTCGTGAAAGACTTTTCTAATGAAGAGTTTTGGGCACCGAGGGTTGCTGAGAATTTAAGACCCTGTCCAACCTTTACATCTACTCCCGAACGGAATGTCCATCTTGAAAAATCCTGGGATCCCAGGTTAGCACCTTGTTTATAATATGAACCTCCTGTAAAGAATGTAGCTCTCTCTGAACCGCCACTCACGTTAATTGAATGTTGCATGGCACCCGCACTACGCCAATCATGCATCCAGTCGTAATTAACTGAATCCAACATTGACAATTCTGTGGGTGTGAAGAAAGATTGCGCATTCCAGCCTGCGGCGCGGCCGAACCTGTTTGCAAAAACGGCATACTCTTTTGCATTCATTACTTTGCCATGGCTTACGGCATCCATTGTCTCGAATTTTCCGGAATAAGATACCTGTGGGGGGCCCAATTTTCCTCTTTTTGTTTTTACAACAATGGCCCCTTGTGAGCCACGTGCACCATAGATCGCGGCGCTTGCATCACGCAACACAGTTATACTCTCTACTTCTGACAGATCTAACAGGTTGAACCTTTCCAACGTTGGCAGGTTTGTGGCAGGATCAATTTGTACAACGTCATCTATTACAATCAACGGAATAGTTCCTCCGCCATCTTTACCCCAGTTAAACTGCTGGCGGATGCTTATTGTTGCCATTGCACCCGGACGCTGACTACCACCTGATACATTCAAGCCCGGTACCTGTCCTCTCAGCATCTCTGATAGGGAAGCAACAGGCAAATCTTCAAGCTTCTTTGTACTTACTGAAACGATAGATCCTGTAACAGCCCTGGTGCGTTGTGTACCATAACCTATTACTACCACATCATCCAATTGTTTGGTATCACTCTGCATCGTAATGCTAAGTGATGTTCTATCTCCCACCACAACTTCCTGGTAAACAAATGTAGCACTGGACATTTTCAGTACCGATTCATTAGCAGGAACAACGATGGAGAATACACCGTTCGCATTAGTTATGGTGGTGGTTGTACTTCCTTTAATACCGATATTTACACCTTGGATTGCTTTACCATCAGAATCAACAATTTTACCTGTGACTGTTTTTTGCTGGGCAAACAGAAAGCAACTTAACAGTAAGAGAATTGGCAGGAGCAGGGACCGCCGCAGAAAGTGCTTCATATAGCTTTTAGTTTTAGGAGTGAAAGTTAGTCAGCAATCAAAAATTTATTCGGCAATCAATAAAACGACATTGATTTAATTGGAAGGTGCACTCTTTTGTGCTGCGCGTTGTTTAACACGTTTCTGCCACTCCTCTCCTTCTTTCTTCATATCATATCCAGCAGCAGACAGGTAATTATTAATCTTTCCTTTGTATTTTCCGAATACAGCATGCTTTTTCTCCGATGATTCCGCATCCATTGCCAATTCTCTAGCTTCTTTCAGCCATGTATAAAGCCGGTCTTTTTGCTCAGTCGTCAGGTTCGGTAACATTTCCTGGTATGCAGCCCATGTGATCGGGAACACACGGTAAGTCATTCCATCCTTTACTTTATCTACTTGTTCGTCGGTAAGTTTCCTCTTTAATTGAGTAACAAAACGCTTGTGACGATGCAATAGTGCTGCAGATTTTTTTTCCGCACGAGCTTTTATTTCTACATCTGCGAATTCTTTCGCCAACGCTTTGGTTTTAATCGCTGCGATATCGGTTTTTGCCGACTCATGAATCTCGTTGAGGCAGAAATATTGTTCAGAGAGTAACTCGGTTAACTTAACCTGCTTGTTTGAATCCGTTATTCCAAGGGTGTAGACGATTTTCTGCGAGCGCTCACGGATGGCCTTTTTATAATCAGCCAGTTTTTGCTCGTTCAGGGATTGCCCTTGTGCAAAAACGGTCAATAATAATATTGACAGTAATAATAAGAATTTGAGGAAACGGGTAAGAATAAGGGTAGTAGGAAAACTAAAAAATGAAGGAGGTGCTGGCAAAGCAGCAACATCTAATCTTTGTATGGCAAGCCGAAACCTATTCATCCCGGAATTCGTTTAAATCGCTAGAAAATTCGAATAAAAATTACGTCCAGATAATTCTCATTCGTTGATACTAAAGGTACGGGCGACCCTATGCCATAACAATGTAAGGTTTTGCTATAAAGATGGAGAATTTTACTATTTTTCGGCTCAATTGTGCCCAGGAACAAATACGTAGTTTATTGGCTTCAGTCGCTAGTCGTCAGGGTTAAAATAGCCGGCAACAATCCTGCACTGTCTGCTCTTAATGTAATATTTCCCTTTTTTCCGGTTGCCTGAACAATTGCCAGTGCAAGACCTTTCCATGCTTTTCTCTCCTTACTCTTCAAAGAAACGAGATCGGCCTGGAAGCCATTGTCTGTACCTGCGATTATCCCCTCACCGGAAATAGTGAATTTCAATAGGTTGTTGGCAAAAGGGACAGGTATCCCGTTTCTATCCAGCACTCTTGCGGTGATGAAAGACAGGTCTCGTCCACCGGTCTTCAGCATTTTCCTGTCAGCAATCAATTCTAGCCGGAAAGGTTTGCCGGCCGTTTTCAGCTCTTTGGTCAGAACTATCTTTCCACTCTTTCTTGAGACTGCTTTTAAAGTACCGGGCTGGAAGGGCAGGCGCCACATAATATGAACATCGTCAATGCCTTTTCTTCTTACACCTACCGATTTACTATTCAAAAACAACTCCACTTCATCCGCGTTGTTAAAGTAAGCCCACACATCTACGCTGTCCCCTCTTTGCACCCCTTTTCCGAATACTTCGGCGTTCCAGGCCGGGAAAATATGCAAAACAGGTTTCGACGTCCATTCGCTTTGATACATATAATATATATCCTTTGGAAAACCGGCCAGGTCAACAATACCGAAATAAGAACTCCGCGCAGGAAAGTTATATGGTGTGGGCTCCCCCAGGTAATCAAAACCACTCCATACAAACAAACCGGAAAGATGGGGATTTGCCTTTACCAGTTTCCATGGCGCTTCATGGGTGCTTCCCCAGTAAGCATAAGTATTGTCGTATGCCGATGTAGTATAATCATTGTCGGGATAATCGGAGGCTATCTTGCCTTTCTCTGGCATGATGAAGATGCTGTCACTATAGCGACTGTACGCCCCTCTCGTCTGAAAGGCAGAAGCCGTTTCCAGCGCGATAAATTTCTTGCCGGGATAATTTTTCCTGTAGTCAGCATAAATCTGGTGACGATAATTCCAACCCGGAATATCGAGTGCATTCGATAGCCAGATAAAATTCTTTGTCGTGTCCATTTCGGTAAGGGCCGAAGTGACGGGGCGGGTATTGTCTAAGTTCCTGACGATGTCTGCCAGTTCCCGTGTCAGATTGATTCCTGTTGAATCAAACTGCTCTCTTATTTCGTTACCGATACTCCACATAAAAATAGAAGGATGGTTTCGATCACGTCTGACCATATCTTCAAGATCTCTCTTATGCCACTCCTTGAATTCGAGGTGGTAATCGAATTTGTTCTTTCTCTTTTGCCACATATCAAAGGACTCGTCCACTACCAGGAACCCCATCTGGTCACAGAGGTCCAGCATTTCTTCTGCCGGGGGATTATGTGAAAAACGAATTGCATTGCAGCCCATCTCTTTCAAGATTCTTAGTTGCCTTTTCGCTGCGGCGATATTAAACGCTGAACCAAGGGCTCCAAAATCGTGGTGCAGGCAAACACCTTGTATTTTTAGCGACTCATCATTCAGGAAAAAGCCCTTTTCCGAGTCGAAACTGCATGATCGAATACCAATATTCGTCACAACCTCGTCCATAAGTATATTATCCTGTAAAACCGATGATACGACTTTGTATAAATAGGGATTTTTAATTGACCAAAGAACCGGATTCTTAATGGTGAACCCTCCATCCATCCTGACAGTGGTTCCATACATCGTATCGAGCTCAAACCGGTGTGGGCTACTACTTGAAGCCACCTTCTTACCGCCAGCATCATAAATTCTGTGCGCCAGAGTGATTTTTCCAGGTCTTGGAATCTTGCTGCGCAAATGCACTTCAATATTTACCAGGCCGTAGGAAGGTCCGGGGCTGGTCTTATCAAAACTAACCGGGCTGCCGCCCTTCGAACTATATACGAAGCTTTTGATAAAAGTTCCCTGCCTATCGAAGGCAATTTTATTTTCAACAATCAAGCTTACCTTCCTGTAAATCCCACTACCAGTATACCAGCGGGAATTTGGCTGTTGAGAGTTATCGACCTTAACTGCAATAATGTTTTTATTACCTGAGGGAATCAAATAAGGGGTCAGATCATAGGAGAAAGAAATATAACCGTTAGGTCTTTTGCCGAGATAATGGTCATTGATCCATACTTCACTGTTTTGGTATACACCTCCAAAATGGATCCTTACAGTTTTATCCTTTGCTGTTGCCGGTAGAATGAATTGTTTCCGATACCAACCGACGCCACCTGGGAGGGCACCACCCTGGTTGGTGGCCGGAAACTCTTTCTTAAAATCTGATTCTATACTCCAGTCATGAGGCAATGAAAGTTTTCGCCATTTGCTGTCATCGTATTCCGCATCCCTTGCCAGGCTATCATCACCCAAATAAAATTTCCAGCCTTCATTGAAATCAATTGTCGGCCGCGGCTGGCCGATGACAACTAACTGGAGCAGGCAAAAAACTAAAACACAATATAAATACCTCATTTGCATTATAAATATTAATCCAAAGAAACCATGGCCTTGATAACACCTGTCTCCGGGTTGAGCCAGCTACTAAAATTATCCTTTACTTTATCAAAGGCCACGCGATGAGTTATATAAGTGGCCGGATCAAGATACTTCTTTCTCATGCTATCCAACACGTGATTGAAATCCACAGTTGTGGCATTTCGGCTACTCATCAATGATGCTTCTCGCTTGTGAAATTCGGGATGACTGATTGTAATCGCTTCCCTTTGAAGCCCCACAAGCACATACCTGCCTCCGTGTGCCAGGTATTGAAAGGCTGAATTGATAGCGCCGAGGTTGCCGGTGGCATCAATGACCACGGTCGGCATGTCATAGTTAGAGATTGATCTAAGCTGTGTAAGAGCATTCTCTTTTGTGGGATTGATGGTATGAACCACTTTCAAATTTTCTTTACAAAATGTCAGTCGTTGGTCATTCACGTCCATTGCGATTACATTGGCTCCGGCTATGCGCGCAAATTCCATTACACCCAGGCCAATAGGGCCAGCTCCAATCACCAACACGTACTCCCCATTCTTCACTCCAGCTCTTCTAATACCATGCGCGCCGATGGCTAACGGCTCCACCAGTGCCAGTTCATCAAAACTCATATCATTCCCCTGTATCAAATACTGAACGGGAACAGAGACATACTCGCACATGCCTCCGTCGATATGTACTCCAAAAACTTTAATGTCGGCGCAGCAATTAGTTAAACCGTTTCGACAGGCAATGCATTCGCCGCAATAGAAATAGGGACTGAAAGTAACCCTGTCTCCTACTGAAAATTCAATATTCGGCTCGATGGCTACTATTTCAGCTGCGAGTTCATGTCCCAGGACTCTTGGATAATGAAAAAATGGCTGTGTGCCCTCAAAAGCATGCAGATCGGTACCACAAATACCAATTCTTCGTATCCTAAGAATAGCATGCCCGGCTTGCAATGAAGGTTCCTCTTTCTCCATATATCGGAATGAACCCGGTTCTTCACATGATAATACTTTGATCACATCAATTAATTTACACTGAAATTATATTTACCGGAACCAATTTTGATAACTGCGTTCCTTCCTGAATGCTTCACATTTATTGCTTTCCCATTTTGTTTTACAACAGAACCTTTAGTTGCCGGCAAATAGACAACGGCGGTACTATTAGGGGGGATCAGGACCTCAAGTTCAAATCTATTCCCATTTATTTTCCACTTGCTTGCAATTTCTCCATAAACAGAATGATAACTGGCAAATGCCGAGGTGACATCTCCTACGGGTTGCGGCATGAATTCTATTTTATCATAAGCAACTGAATTATTTGCCTGTCTTATCCCGCCAAGCCCTGTATAAAACCATTCCATCAGGTGTCCCAGCATGAAATGGTTATTGGAGACCGATTCATAGGCTTGCCAACTTTCGGTCAGCGCCGTAGCGCCATTTCTTAACTGGAAACCATAACCTGGGACATCGTCCCGGCTGTTCATATCGAATATTACGTCGCTCCTGCCGGCTTCTTCCAGTGCACGTAGTACATAGCGATAACCAATGTCGCCCGCAGTCAATGCATTATTGCGCTGCCTGATATCCTTTATCAGGGCGTCGATAACGGCTTGTCGGTGTTGTGGTTCAACAAGCCCCATATACAATGCCATGGCATTCGCCGTCTGGCTGGCAGAATCATATTCCAATTTCTGCTTCCGGAAAAATTCGTCATTGAACGCCCGTTTGACTGCCAACCCCAATTCATCATACATCTTTTTATCCGATGGCAGTCTCAGTAATTTTGCCACTTCACTCATTATGCCCAAATCGTAATAAAATGTAGCGGTAGCGGTAACGCCCATTTTGGTCATTTGAGCGAACCCCGATTTCTTGGGTCCGATATCAAACCAGTCGCCCAGCCCGTGAGAAAGAATGTTATTCTTTGCCTTATTCTTTAAATACATGATGTAGCCTTTCATCATGTCATAAGCTTCAAGCAATGTTTGCTTGTCTCCATACCATTTGTAATTATACCATGGCAGAATGATAGCGGCACTTCCCCACTCAGGAGACTCGTCAAATGGCGGTGTGAATTTCGTGTACTCCGGCGTTATCTCCGGTATCATTCCGTTTGTATATTGCGCGTTCATCATATCCTTGATCACTTTTCGATTTAGGGAGGCCACGTCGTAATTATATTGAACTGATGAACCCATTAAATGTGTCTGCTCCAGCCAGCCTAATTTTTCCCTGTGAGGGCAGTCGGTAAAGACACTTACTGTATTACTTTTAATCGCCCAGTCTATCAATGTATTCGTTCTATTGAACAGCTCATTGGAAGAAGTGAAACTGCCAACCGATTCCACGGCATTACGAATATGGAGCCCCTCAATCTCTTTTACAACAGGCGAAGATTTCAAACTATCCTTTGCGATGCAATACACCTGCATATAGCGAAAGCCGGTATATGTAAATTTTGGCTGCCAGCTTTCATCACCGACTCCCTTTAAAATATAGGTGAAGTAGCTCGGAGAGCCAGTTGCTTTCTGGTTAGCAGTTCCATCGGCATTAAGCAATTCGGCGCAAAATATTCTTACTGTATCTCCTTTGCTACCGCTGACTTTTATAGAAGGAATACCAGAAAAATTCTGGCCGAGGTCATACACCCAGACATTCTTCCTTAACTCTGTTTTCGCTTTTACTCCAAACCGTTCCATGATTTTCACCGGGTGCTGCATCTGAGATTCGAGCTTCTCCGGCCCATTCGTGATGATTACATCGAACCAGTCAATTCCATCCTTTATGAAACCAGCGTTATCCCAGCCGAGTTGCTCTTTGCTTGCGTCATGATCTTCTCCCCCAAAAATGCTGCTGAAAATAATAGGTGATTCGAGTGTTTGCCAGCTTTCATCACTGATAATATTGTCAACTGTCCCATCTGTATATTCGATAACTGACCTCATGATCATTTTCGGCTGTCCGTAAGCCCCGGTCATCTTTCGATAACGTTGACCTGGGATATAGTAGAATCCATTTCCAAGTATCACTCCGATCGCATTTCGTCCCTGTTTCAATTGCCCGGTAACATCGAAGGTCACATACTGTGCATGTCTGCTATAATTCGTCCAGCCTGGATCCAAAAAATGATCTCCAATCTTGCGTCCATTTATACTCATCTCAAAATGTCCAAGTCCAGAAATGAAAACCGTCGCATTTTTTATGGTCTTGTTAACGATGAATTCTTTACGCATCAGGGGAATAGTATTTCGCCTGGTTCCCCATGACCTTTTCCCATTCAAATGCACGTGCGGGACAATAAGTAAAGAGTCAATGATCTCATTGTGACCGATCCATTTAGCTTGCTGCCAATCTTTTTTACCCAACAACCCCATCTGCCACATGGCTATGTCGCTCCATGATGAAACATTACCCTTGTTATCCCAAGCCATTAGTTTCCAGAAATACTTCCTCACAGGCCGCAATAGCTTACCGCTGTAGAGCACCTGGATAGATTCTTTGCTCATAACTTTCTTCGAGTCCCAGACATTTCCTACATTTTTTTTAAGGAGAGTTGAGTCATCGGCTACCAATACCCTGTAGGCGATCTGTAAGATGTTTCGTTGGTCACTTTCCAACTCCCAACTAAAGTGAGGCTTAGGAATATCAACACCTAGTGGGTTAGTCATATACTCAATACGAAGTTTCGCAATATTCAGCTTTTGCCCAGCCCCCCACTGAAACAGGAGACAAAATATCACACAATAGAGCAATCGTTTCATTAAGCTTGTTATTGTAAATCTATTCCTGAAATAGCCAACCCCTCTGCGCCTTTAATCACCAATCGCACCGTGTAATTGCCGGCATTGATCATGCTACCGGTGTTGACGGTGAACTGATTCCATTTGCCCTCCCGGGTGAAGGTAAAACTAACCTCCTCCTCGAGCATCATGGTGCTTCCTGTTCCGATGAATTGCAATTTTCCTTTAACTATTGACTCTTTCCCGTAATGGTATTTTACCGTAATCGAATAAATATCGGCAACACCAGTTTGTACAGGATACTCAACAGTGGTGGACTCATCAGTTTTAATGACGGCACTCTCCCTTCCCGAAAATGTCTCTTTGATCACACCCTGTCCCAGTTTTGCAACATTCGTCTTGTATTGCGTGACAGGTTTTAAATCGTAAGCAGGTTGCATACTACCTGACGGATGCATGGCAATGATCGCTTCGGCTCCGAATGGGAGAACCACTATTGAATCTTTATTGTATAGCTTCCGGTAAACACTATAATAAGTTCCTCCAGCCTCATCGGTCACAATCTGAGCGTTGATGTTTTCAAAACCTTCCACAGCGTCGCTCTTCTTCTTTACAGCTACATAGACGTATGTTTTCTTATCGACTTTGATCGTAACCGGGGCTTTAACTGACTTGCTTTCGAACTGAACCCAATCCGCCGCAAACAATACCGCGGGCAATGTATTTATAGTGATGGAATCGTTTTTGAATTGACTGTCCCCGATATCCAGCCATGTTTGAATGGAACTATGTCTCTTATCACCAGCTTGTTCTTTCTGTAAAGTTTTTCCAATTCGCGCAATGGCAATCGCAGAAATTATCGCCTGCCCGACTTTACTTTCGGGGAAAGAGATGATCATCTTTCCGCCGGTGACTTTGGCTTTAACATCCTTCTTTAAAGCTTTATTGGTTCCGGCCTCACTCCAGATATCAAGGTCATCCAGCACGGTCTTGCCATTGATGGCTACATCAAATAAACGCATCCCTTTAGCGTCTGCACCACCACCAATTCCTAACCAGGGTTCAATGAAATAAAGTTCCACCAGGTATTCTCCATCCGCCACGTTGAACTGGAATTGTAATTTGTCCTTCCCATATCGAAATGATTGAAATAGCTTCCAGTCCTTTGTGCCCTGTATCGGAGAAAATGTTCTACGTTGGCTTGCAAAGGCTGAAGGCATTCCGGGAAAATCATCAGCCCAGGACTTTGAATAGCCCTTATCTGCCTTCCAGTGATTTCCATTCTCATCTTTATATTCCGGGCCGCCTATATTGACTCGATGGACATAATTATATCCCGGCTTTGGCTTTGTTACCTGCTTTGCAGACGCAAATAGCTTATTGAAATTGGGCGATTGTGATAAATGATTCAGCACAATTGTATCTCTTGCAACTGCTTTCCCGCCTATATATCCCACAGCATATAATATATTATACTGAATGTTTACGTTGTCCCACTGGAAGTGCGTGCCAATCCCCTTCTTTGTTTTTCTGCCTAAAGAGGAATTATTAATATCATTGAATAATTCTACTTCTTCACAGTTGCTGTATACATATATGCTGTCTTTAATTCCCGGGGTTATCCAGCGTCCAGGCCATGTATGCGACACGATATAAATCATAGGTTCCGTCTTCGGCGCATAGTTGCTGCGAAACATATAATAAACGTCAGCGGGTTCCTCCCATGGAGTGAGTAGTCCCTTATAATTAACAGGGCCTATCCTGTCTAGTTCTCTTAATCCTTCACCTCCCTGCACTCTGCCGGGATTATCGTGCGATGTCAGTAACCAGAAAAAATGCCCAGCAACGCTGTCTTTTACCGATTCGGCCAGGCGAACTTTCTGCTCCATCAACTGCGTCATGCGGTCCTCACTTAAAGCCCCATTCTGAATGAACCCGCCCTCCGAATGCAGATCTAACGTTCGCCATGCACCGTACTCACCAACCAGCACCTGTTTCTTCAGATCCGCACCATACGTCGTTGGGTCACCCCCATAGGTACCCGTCCAGTTTTGAGGCACATCCCAATCCGTACCGCCGCCGCCATTGCATGTGGTAACTAATCTCTGTGATGAAGCTGTTGGGTCCAACGACCTGATTAGATCGGTACATTCCTTTGCGAAATCCTCGGAAAGTTTGCTTTCGTTTTGTATGCCCCACAACACTACGGATGGATCATTTCTTCTCTCTATTACCCACTCCCTGAGGAGTTGCTTGAAATTTTCCCTGAACTCCCTGGTATCATACCAGACATGTGCCGACAATTGTGTCCACCATAGAATACCATTTTGATTACATAATTTTCCATATAACAAATTATGCGGTTGATGGCCGTCGCGAAAAGCATTGAATCCTGCCAACCGGATCCATTTCATCCTGGCATTGATCTGTTCATCGCTGAAAGCATGACTTTGGCCGATCAGGTGTTCATACTCCGCGATTCCGTTGATGAAAACCGGTTTATCATTTAATAAAAACTGGTTGGCTGGCGTTCTCCACTTGATAGTACGAAACCCGAAATCAGTTGTGACTTTATCAATGACGACATTATTTAGGGTAACCGTAGTGACTATCGTGTACAACGAAGGAGTATCGACCGACCATAGCTTAAGAAAAAAAAGAGGGATTAACATCCGGCGTTTAGCCGGGAACATTGCAGAATCTTTTGATCGAAGCGGACCAGCAACATGGAATTCCGTAAATGAGTTACCCAAAGGATCAACTAGGAGGTGAGTGATCTTGATATTCTTATTGGATACTGAATAATTTTTGACAGTGGTATTTACAAACAGATCCACCATCCCCTCTTTAATATCAGCCCAGGCATGTACACCAAACGGTTCAATACGCACATCATTTGTTATGATCAAATGAACGGGACGAAAAATTCCCATCGGTTGCGACCCTTCCGAAAAACCCCTTTCTTCACTACAACCGCCACAAACCCAGGGAAGATCCTTTATGTTTGGCGGATGAGAAACTTTTACTTCTATCTCATTCCTGGATCCATCTACTTTTAATGCCATTGTTGCATCGAGGGTAAAACTGGTCCTTCCACCTGCGTGGGTCCCTATATTCCGTCCATTCAGTATGACAGTTGCATAACTTCCTACGCCTTCAAAGTACAGGAAGAAACGTTTATTGGTTTTGTTTTTACGAACGCTAAATGCTTTTCTGTAGACGGCATCGCCATGCAGGTTACCATGAACCAAACGCCGGTAGCCGTAGTAATCATCCCAGTTATGAGGAATGGTTACTTTTTTCCATGACCCCGAACCTTCCATTATGGTAAACCAGTCTTCATTCAACGCAATATCCTCACGTTGGGCAGACAAGCTTTGGCATAGAATCCCCAAAACAAAGAGTACCATTAAATAGCGATAACATGCTAGAACTTTCTTATAACTTATTGAGAGATGCATTGAGCTTATAAATACCATTTCTGATTGTGGGGATGTTTAAAATCTTGTTCCCGTACCTTATCAACAATGGCCCTCCGGCTTTTGACTTAATTATTAATTGCTGTAGTTGACCATGTGACCACTTCATATCCAACACAAAACCACCCCTTGCACAAATACCTTTCACTTCACCGTCTGCAAATGCTGCGGGCAGTGCCGGCAGAATATCAATATACTTTGTATGGCTTTGAAGTATCATCTCCCCTATGCCGGCAGCCCCACCAAAATTTCCATCGATCTGGAATGGTGGATGGGCATCGAACAAATTAGGATAACTCCCGGCCCCTCCTTTCACAGGGCTCAACAGCATTTTGGTCATCGTATACGCATGTTCGGCATCCTTGAATCTGGCCCAGCAATTTATTTTCCAGCCAAGACTCCAGCCAGTAGCTTCATCGCCACGATACAATAGAGATTGCCTCGCTGCCTTCATCAGTTCAGGCTTATCATCCCAGTTGATTTCATTTCCCGGGTACATTCCCCACAAGTGAGAAATATGGCGGTGTTTATTAGTCGTATCATCGATATCCGCAAGCCACTCCTGCAATTGGCCATGCCGCCCAATCTTATCGGGTGCAATGAGTCTTAGTTTCTCCTTTAACGATTGGCGCAGGGTGGAGTCGGAATTCAATATCCTGCCTGCCTGTATAACACTATTAAACAAATAGCGGATAATCTGGTGATCCATACTGGGGCCCGCTACTAAACCACCCTGTTCGGGAGAGTTGGAAGGCGTGCTGATCAAATATCCGCTTACGGGATCTTTTATTAAATACGAATTGAAGAAAACGGCAGCCTCCTTCATTAGAGGGTACGCCCTACTTCTTAGAAATTCTTTGTCTCGTGTAAACAAATAACGTTCCCACAAATGTTGGCATAACCATGCGCCGCCAGTCACCCATATTCCATGATTGGAAGCATTGATAGGCGCCGTTCCTCTCCAGAGATCAGTATTATGATGCAATACCCAGCCTGGCAGATTATAATGATCCCTTGCAGTCTTTCTTCCCGTATGGGATAATTCTTCGATCATTTTGAAAAGTGGCTCATGCATGGGCGAAAGATTCAATAGCTCTGCAGGCCAGTAATTCATTTCTGCATTGATGTTCGTAGTATACTTGCTACCCCACGGCGGCGCGAGTAAATCGTTCCATATCCCTTGAAGATTCGCAGGTCTTGTCCCAGGACGTGATGAAGAAATCAATAAATATCTACCGTACTGCAGATATAGGGCGGCAAATGACGGATCATTGGTTGCTGCGAATTTCCCAAGTCGTTCGTCCGTGGACAAATCCCCATTTACATTTTTGCCAAGGTTGATTGAAAATGCGTTGAAGTATTTGGAATATTCTTTGACATGGGCCGCTTTGATTTGCTCATAAGTTTTGCCCCGCAGTGCGAATAAAGCGTTCGTGCATACCAGGGATGGGTTACCAGAAACATCATCATAATTCTTAAAATTGGTCCCGGCCGTTATGAATAACGTGACACGGTCTGCCTTATCAATAACTATTCTCGAATCATTGACCACCACAGAGCCTCCATGGGCAACTATCTTCATATGACTTTCACCGCGCAGGATTCCGTTTCGAACCTTTACTGACAAAACAATAGCATCATTTCTTCGCCTCGTTTCAAAATTCTTGTGAGGACTGCTCAATTCTGCCGAAAAACTTATGCTCGATTTCCTGGAGGCGGAAAAGTTAATGACAATGGCCTGGTGGGGTTGGCTGACAAAATACTCTCGTCTGTAATCGGTGGCATCAATTGAATACGAAGTTGTCACTATGGCGTTTGTCAAATCCAATTCTCGACGATAATTCTCCGAATGCTCAACATTTTTAAATTTCAAAAAAAGATCGCCAAAAGGCTGGTAACTCGCCTGGTAAGTACCGACGGCGGGAGGACTATCGTTCTGAATTAAATACTTCCATTGACCATTCAATGAAATGATGGCTTCTTCATTATTCGTGGAGTAAATGCCAATATGTTTTGCAGTGTCTTTATATCCATAGATGCCGCCTTTGTCAGTGAAGTTCAGCACTAAAATAGCAATCGTGTTCTCCCCCTTGTGAAGAACATTCTTACCAATAGGATACTTCCTGCCTTCATTATTCTGCTGCGATCCGATCAGCCGGCCGTTGATATAGGTGTAGTCATGGTCCCTTATCCGATTCAAATCAAGCCATAAGTCCTTTTCAACCCAATCATCGGGCAGAACAAAACTGGTGCGAAGCCATACTGCTCCGTCCAGGCCGTCATGTCCTACAGTTTCCCAGCCGTCCCAACTTGGCACGGTCATCGTGGACCATTGGCTATCGTTGAAATTCTCTTCAGCAAATTCTTTATCTGCCATTACTTTAGTAAGCCAACTATTCCGTTCTTCCTCGAAACTTTTCAACCCCATGAACTCTCGTGTTGCAAGGTTCTCGGCTTCTTTCTGCTTCCCCGCAAATAATAACTGTCGAATGGTGTCCAAATACTTATACGCTCCGGGACGGCTATAGCTACGGGGCTCACCCGTCCACAACGTTTCTTCATTAAATTGTACGCGGTCGTTCTCAATGCCACCAAAAATCATAGCCCCGATTCTTCCATTACCGACCGGTAAAGCTTCTGTCCATTTTACAGCCGGCTGCCTATACCATAGTTTTAAATCCTGTGTAAAAGCGAGGATCACATTCAATTGAAGAATGATAACAAGAAAATATTTTATGTTTTTCGCTCTCATGATTGTTTACTCAAATAGCCAGTCCAGATTTTTGTTCTTTGCATCACTCATTAGCATGGCATCATAAATTGGTACAACCTGCTGCCCATCTATAAATCCTAGAACCAGGCAAACGCCTTTTCCCAACCGAAGCTCATGTGTACCCGCCTTGAATTCGTATGTATGAACGTTCACCGGTGGCATTCCGACAATACCAACGGCGTTAGTAATCCTGATTTCCGCCTGACCATAGTCATCCGCGGTAGCATTGGTTTCCAGTTCAGGCGCCTTAAGAAAAACCGTATCGTTGGTGAAAGCGGCCCTTTGTGGTTTGAAGTAACCGACTAATAACCTTACGGGTTGAAGGGTTGAAAATTTTATTGTCGTCCCCGATTGTAGTTGCCGCCCTAATGATTGTGATAGTCCCTTCAATCCAATTAATTCAGGAGCAAGAACATTAATCTGCAAACTGGTATCGGTAAAGGGCAGGGCGCTGGCGTCCACAGTATAAAGATTATCGTGCAGGGTGACATTGGCGGGAACGAGTGCCTTTATCATTCGCCCAGTACCAGCTATATTTTTCTTGAGAGAATCGATCTTGAATTTAAATGTCGCCAATTCTTTTTCGAAAACCGGGACCATTTCACTCCAGTGCTTATAGGTTCCATCTACTCCGCGCATCGGAATCTTTCGTTGTTGTGTTTGCATACTGTTAGCGTAGAGATAGGACGATTTTGTTTGCCGTGCCAACTCCTTATAACTCCCCACACTTTGCTGCAGGTATCCCGCAGCGAATTCCAAATCCCTGATATCACCGCTGTATTTATATCGCAATACCGATAAAGCAGACTGGGCCTTCGCGGCAAAATGATAGGACATCGCATGATAGCAGGATATATCGTTCTTAAGCCGATTGAATTCCTCTTTATGTTTGTTTGCAACAACCGAATTAATTGCGGCAAGTGACCGATCGGCATGTTGTTTTACCTCGTTAATGATATGTACAGGCGTCTCACCAATATGCGGGAGGTCCTTCCAATGCTTATCCGCATAGTCAATCAGCATCTCTCCCTCAGGACTTTCACCATCATACAACAGTGTAAACAATCCATACCGGAAGGGATTGATGAGCTGGGTCATCAGCATGCCAAGAGTGAGTGTCTGCCGATTCCCATCCGTTATGCCGAACCGGCGCAACAATTTTGGAGCAATCTCTCCACTTTCTTCGTAGGCCGACAGAATTTTCTTGCCATCGGACATACTGCACCCAAATTTTTTCGCCAACAACCTGCTCCAGTAATCCATCTCCCCTTCCCGGTTACGTTTTGCTTTCCACGCATACCTGCTCCAGGCTTTGTACCAGATCCAGTCTCTTTCGATTTGTAGCAATCGTTTCCCTTTGGTGCTATCCGCACTATAAGGCCAATCCCAATAAGATGCTTGTGGATAGAGGTGAAGACCGTTTCCACCCATTACTTCATGCATTCCGATAACAGACTGCTGAATGAAGTCTGGAGATCCGTACCGAAAGGGTTCAAGATTGGCGAGTATATGCACATTCTCGATCTGTACGCTCCCCAGCTTGCTTAAGGTTTGGTGTAGTTGCGCCCAGCTTCCTCTCGGTCTTGCATAGGTCAGGGCTTCACCGTTAAACTTTGCTTCAGTATAAAGATTCTTATACAAGGGAAGTGCTGCTTTCATTACCGACGGCGCATCGGTATCGTGCGCTCTTAAGACAATTGGCGGCTCTACCTTTTTACCCAGTGCTTTTAACCCATCCTGCACACCGGGAATAATTGTTTTGGTGAACCATTCGATATCATCGTTGCCCACTCCTTCCATAGCCTCACCTAAACAAACCATTAGACCCACATTCGGGTACTTCTCTACAAAGGCGGCAATCGATTTCCTTGTATAATCCGCTAATAAAGGGGTGATGGGTCTTTCGCGCTCCTGGGTTTTGATGTTATGATGTTCCGCGAATGGTTTTGATACAATGATATTATAGAACATTTGTATTACCCAGATACCACGTTTTTCAGCTTCTTTTGTGATGAACCGATACACCTCCTCATTCTTTTTGAATGTGGCATCGTCCACCTCCACCGCATAGGGATAATCTTTGAGTTTTACCAGTGAAGCAAAAGGATGGCCGTTCCACAGATATAAAGAGTTCATCCTGTTCACAAGCATCGAATCCAATACCTGCAACCATAATTTCTTATCGTAAAACCAGGGAAAAGTTTCCGGGGTATAAGGATACTCATACACATTCCTTCCCGGGAGGTAGGTCGATTTTTGAAGCCCGATACATTGGCCGCGCAAAACCATTTCGGGCGCATCATTAGAGGAATAGACGACAGGAAATTTCTTTGACAACTTCAACTGGTCAGCAAACGCCAAGCAGCCATACAAAATTCCGGATTCGTCATTGCCGGTGATAATAGTACTGTTATATCTCGTCTCAACCGCAAAGCCCTCTTGCTTTCCTCGCGGTTGAAGATTCAAGGTGATCGTGTGCCTGGCGGTATTCAGTTTTAGCTGGTTTACGGCGGCATGGAGGTGCTGAACACCAAAGTTTGTTCGCGCCGAAGGCATCTTGTTATCGATCTTCACCTGTGCCGAAAGCAAGGAACTAAAAAGTACTGATATAGTAATAAACAATATGCGCATGTCATTTCATCTCCACCAATTCATTTAAATAAACTTCCAGCATGGTGTAGCCTTCAGCATTTACTTTATTTCGGTCATTAGGATCATGGGTGTTTAATCCCTTCTTCGTTTCCCATGCATCAGGCATTCCATCGCCATCGGCATCCGCAGGACTCTGTAACGTTTTGTATTCCGGCCAACCACCGACGGCGATCGGCGTATCGATGATGCCGGGTTTGCCATACATTCCTTTGCCTATTGCGGATCCGCTCCTCGTTTCGGCAACTACACGCTCGTCCACTTTATCCCTTTTCGGAAAAATGGCCCCTGCAAATTTCAATACCTCATCGTAGGATTCCTTAGCCGATTGCGGTGGCACGGAGGAGGAAACTGGAAAGGGCGCGTCTGATTCTGCATTTTTGGGATACCCTGCTTCTGCCAGGTCTAATCCCTTGGAATTATTTTTCGTAAGAGAATTATTTCCACCCATGACATTGCCGATCAGATACCACTCTCCTGTACCTTTCGCCTTTTCCTTTTGATACGAGGCATGAATAAATTTCAATTCATTGGGTGCGGCCGGCCCGGGCTTGTAATAATTATTCACCATATTGACCTGCGATACGCCCCCACTTATATTCACTTCCCCTCCATAGCAGGCATTGGTATTGCCCCAGTTGTAGATAACATTATTCCGATAATCAATTAAGGCAATAGTATCATGAGCCCGCGCCCCATTAAATCGAACGACCCTGTTATTAAGATGGGCGATCAGGTTATGATGATAACTGGCATACTGCCCGCCCCATACGCCCCCGTATGAGCGATTGCCTTTCATATGCCCGGCATTGTATAACCCTTCGCTCACGATGCACCATTGAACAGAAGTGTTCTTTGTGTCATACATGGCAGCACATTCCTCATTAGCCCAGCTAAAACTGCAATGATCGATTATCACATCATGACAGTTCTCCATATCAAATCCATACAAACCCTTCTTATCGGTACCACCGGGTCGGGAGCGGATAAAACGAATAATGATGTTACCATGATTTCCTTTTGATGAAGCCCCGTTGACTATAAACGAATAATTCTTAAGGCAGATGCCATCGCCCGGGGCAGTTTGCCCCGCGATAGTAAGATTCGAACGTTTGATCACGATGTTCGATTCGAGCTCGATGATGCCACTTATACTGAATAGTATGGTGAGAGGTTCGCCTGGATACTGTTCAAGGGCATGACGAAAACTACCTTCTCCTTTATCGTTGAGATTCTTTACTATCATTACCTTACCACCACGGCCACCTGAAGCAAATTTCCCAAAACCCTCGGCACCGGGGAATGCGATTGGTTGGGCAATGATGGGCTGGCAGAACCAGAGAGCAAGTATGATGAGGAGTTTCTTCATTTTCTATTATTAGGTCAGGTTGGTTAACGCAATTCCACCATTTGCGCTCGATAGGTAGGCAGCCTCGGTGCAGACCATCGTATAAATACAATCTTCAACACTATTATCAGGCCTTTCAATGCTCCCGTTGGTAGCGAGCAAGAGTTGTTCCATGCTACCGATAAAAGCATGCGGGAACCAACTGCCTTCGATGTTCATTTCTTTCCATTCAGGTTCTTTTCCGTCTTCAAGCAACACATATTCAAAACTGTCTGCAGCGCCGCGTGGATAATCGATCAGTGCCCCGAAATTTATCTTAATCGCTCCTTTACTCCCTTCCATCTTGATATAGGACTGCTGTTTGGGCGTTCCATAGATGTGACAATGATTTGTAAGAATATTTGCCGCAATCATTTCACCATAATCCATGATAATATTGCTGCGTACCGATGCCAGTTGGGGCATTGAAGGATGTTTAGTCGTTTTGGCGTAAACAGATTGCGGATTGCCCAGCAGATTTCTTATCAAGTCGATGTAATGAATACTATGGTACAAGATTTCAACCCTTGGTGAAGAGACCAGGAAATCCCATAAATGCCAGGGTGTGTAAACATTTACATTTACTTCAATATCGTTGATATCCCCGAGGCTACCGGCACATATAAACTTCTTTGCCGCCAGGATATATGGTGCATAGCGTAACTGGAAATTGATAGCGGCAAGCATATCCTTGCTCCGTGCCAGTTCGAGAATCTGTTTTGCCTCGCCGAAGTTCTCTCCCATTGGTTTCTGCAACAGTACAGAAGCGCCTTCTGGAAGCTGCTGGAGCACAGCTATTGTTTGCGACCCGGGAACGGCCACATCAAATACAGCATTGCCAGGCGCGACTTCTACCATCCGCGCTATACTTGAAAATACTTTCGGAATAGAAAAAGAAGTTGCCGCTTTCGTGGCTTTCGCCTCGTTGATATCAAAAATACCCTGCACGTTATAGCCCGCGATCCTGTACGCAGGAAGATGCGCGTCGTTGACAATGCTACCGGCACCAATAATATAAATGGAGTTTTGATACATGTAGAATCATTTCATCCACCGATTTCTTTATCAATGGTCCAATCCTAAATCATAAAACTTGTCAGCATTGCGGTAATAGATAGCTTCTTGTTCTGTTTCATTTACCAGCTCACTCACAATATTCTTTGTAATCATCCAGGTATCCGCATAGGTATTTACTAATGCTGATACGGGCCAATCTCCTCCGCACAAGCAGCGTTCAGTTCCGAAATGCTCAAGTGCAAAAGCAACGTATGGTTTGATATCCTCAACAGTTCTGCCGGAAAAGTTTCCACTAGCCGTTCCCAATCCCGATATTTTCGCAAAAATGTTTTTATTATTTGCAGCTTCCTTCATCAATGATCCCCATTTTCCGAATCTTTCTCTTGTCGAAATAGGTGGTGCATTCAGATGATCGAATATCATCCGCAAATCGGGAACCTGGGTGGCAACCTCCAGAACCGTTTCAATATGGGCGGGCAAAACCCCTACAACATCGTAGGGGATATCATTCTCCGCCAGTAGTTTAAGGCTTTCGATGACAGAATGCTGTAATAACCATCGGGGATCCTGTTCGTCATGGATCAGGTGGCGAACTCCTTTGAAATACTCATGTGGGAGAAAACAATGGTCAAGCAATTTTGCTGCTCTACTTGTATCCGCCAGGGGTAACCAGCAGACGACGCCTCGTATCCAATCATTCTGCTCCGCCACTTCCAGCATCATGTTGGTATCATCAAGGTTACAGCTTGCCTGCACCATGACCCCATGCGTGACCCCGGCTACTTTTCGCTCCTCGTCAATTTCATCTAATTTATACGACCTGTTCAAGATCGTAGCATCGCCTTTGAGCCATGGATAATCGGCCCGGCTGAGATCCCAAACATGAATATGAGTGTCAACTATTCTTTGCATGGGTCATTTTCTCTTTTCGAGAGGTTGCATCTCCCGATTCAAATTAAACTTTTTATCCAGCATTTCGTTGTGTTCCCCGAGTTTTGGGGCTCCTTTATCGCTGGTCAATATTTGTCCATCTACCCGTATGGGACAACGGGTTGTTTTTACAGTTAAACCGGAGCTTGTTTTAGTAGTAATCTCCATATTCAGAATACGGTATCCCTCTTCCTTCAATAGCGAATCATAGTCATGAACGGGGGCACACCATATGTCAGCCGCCTCCAGTATTCCCAGCCAATGTGCAGTTGTTGCCGTAGCCAGGTGTGCCGCCAATAGATTCTTTATCTCATCGCGCTTATTGAACCAGTCACCCGAGTCAAGATAGATTCTTAAAGGCTCGCACTCCAACAAGCTTCCCAATTTGACAATATCGGTCATGGCCAGTGCGATATAACTATCGATGGTTTTATACAAACCATAAGGCGCTGCCACGTATGCATGCGCATTGTTTATTGCGCTTCGATCGGGCAGTTGGCCTCCATCGTTATAGTAACAAGTCAATACTTCAAATTGGAAATCCAGGGCACTTTCAAACATACTCACCTGCACCAGCGCGCCTTCACCACTTATACCTCGTTTATATAAGGCTGCTAAGATACCTTGTGTAATATGTGTACCGGCAAAAATATCTACTACGGCCACACCCATTGGGGTAGGATGTTCATCACTATTATTACTTAACCAGGTTAATCCACTTGCGGCCTGTAATAACAGATCCTGCCCAGGCAAGTCCTTCCACGGGCCTACATTACCATAGCCACTTATTTCAGCATAAATAATTGAGGGATTGATAGCTTTCACGGAATCGTAATCCAATCCAAGCCGTTCCATCACTCCTGGCCTGAAATTATGCATCACCACATCCGCCTTTTCTATCAGTACTTTTACTTTTTCTACATCGTCAGGCTCCTTCAGGTCGGCGGCATAGCTTTTCTTATTCCTGTTGATAGCATGAAAAATGGTCGACTCTCCTCCCAGCATCACATCGCTTACATATAGATGTCGGCAAATGTCACCGCTACCGGGTCGTTCGATCTTAATAATTTCCGCTCCAAGGTCTGCCATCCGCAATGATGCTGATGGGCCACTTAGAAATTGGCTGAAGTCGATGATTAAGATATCCTGTAATAGCTTCATTTCACTAGTTAATGCCCGTAAAAGCAGGCGCTGCCTTATCACTTACCAATCTTTTTCCATTAATTCTTACCGGGCATCGGGTCGTAATAAATTTGTTGCCATTGGTATTCACCTGTTGCTCCATTTCCAAAATTCTATACGCCTCAAGCTGCTCCATTTTATCCCAATCCAATACTTCCATAGCCCAAAGCCCAAATTCATGCAATCTCTCTATCCAGCTAGCAGAAGTCTCATTAACCAGGAACGCGGCAAGGACCAACTTGATCTCATCGCGCCGTTCAAATACTTCTAGCCTGCCAAAATCCTTCAATGCATTGCAGCCAATTGCGTCGGCCAGTTCGTACAGGTCCATCATGGCAAGAGCGATGTACCCATCTTTCGTTTGGTACAAACCATACGGTGCACCCAATAATGTATGTCCATTGTTTTGGATACTTCTTTTCGGCTGAATGCCTGTAGCATAATATGTAGTAAGCAGCTCAAACTGGAAATCGAGAAGCGATTCCATTAAGCTCACTTCAATCAATGCGCCTTCGTTTGTCTTTTGTCTTCGGATCAATGCAGCTAAAATACCCTGGACGAGTTGCTGGCCGGATAATATATCACCTACGGAAATGCCGAATGGAACAGGTCCATTATCCCCGTTTCCGGTTGTATATGTCAACCCGGTTATAGATTGCAATAGCAAATCCTGGCCGGGCTTATTCTTCCATGGGCCAGTTTTCCCATAGCCGCTTATTTCGGCATAGATAATGCGTTTGTTTATTTTCCTCACCTCCTCATAGTCCAGCCCATTCTTCTCCATTACTCCTGGTCGAAAATTATGAAGTAACACATCTGCTCCCTTGATCAATTCGCATAACCTTTCCTTGTCATCCGCATTTTTCAAATCCGCCACAACACTGTCTTTATTCCTATTAATTGCATGAAATAGCAATGAACTCCCATCTTCCGCCCACAGGTTTTTGATGGCCAGTTTTCTTCCGGCATCCCCGGTTCCGGGCTTCTCGATCTTTATGACCCGGGCGCCCAGATCAGCAAGGCGAAGACCTGCTGAAGGCCCGGACAGATACTGTGCAAATTCCAGCACAACAATTCCATTTAATGGTAAGTCATTCATGCTGGTTGTTCTATTTTTGAATACCGCAAACTTTGATTATAAATCTCATTCATCGTTGTAAGTGCGTCTTTAGCGCTCGTTTTTCCAGATAGATATTCATGTAAAGGTTGCCCTGCATGGTCCTGGAAATGGAGATATCCATCATACCTGGGCCGCATATACCCATTTTGCATTACAGGCAGGGTCTGTCTGAAATAATCATGTGTAAGCAAATTGGATTCTTCGTTAAGCCATGCTGCCAAATGCCCTGGCTGACCACCGTGCTGAACATAGACCGTCTTCTGATGCACCTCCGAGCAAACAAAAGCAGCGAAATCAACGGCCTGTTCTTTGTACTTGCTAAAAGCAGATACAGAAATTCCGGTGCCCCCGATCGTTGTTCTTAGTTTTTTCTTATAGATACTGACCACATCGTTATAGTGCAGAAGGTGATGTGCAAATCCTATCCTAGAATAATTACTATACCCATACGCAAACGGGCAATACCAGTAGTCATTTGTACTGCTCATCATTTCAGCTACAGCAATAGGATTGCAGGTAAACATTTTTTTGTCAACCAATGAATAAAGATCTTTCATAGTTTCCATCGCCTTTACACCCACTTCCTCGCTCACCACGTAACTATTTAAAAAAGGTTCCTCCCCTTCAGCAATACAGAAGGAATAGAAATTCATGAGTAAATCGATCGGGATTGCCGGCACCGCGACTTTGCCAAGCCTGGCTAAATCAATCACCTCTTCCCAGGTTTGCGGCTGGGCAACATTATTGGCTGAAAGCAGGTCCTTTCGATAACTAGCGAAAGGGGCGGCAGCATCGATAGCCAAAGCCCATTGTTTGTTATTGTAATTATAACTTTCAAAGGAACCTCCGACTGAGTTCCCGAGTTGATTTTTCAGATAAGCTGCAGGTAAATATTCGTCTAATGGAAGTACGCAATTAGTAGCTGCTGCGCAGCCCACCCAGGGATGATCAATAATGAGGAGGTCGTAATGCTCTGTGAGTTTTTCAATCGGGTAATCGGCAAATTCCTGGAGTGTTCTTTTCTTCCATTGGATCTGAATGCCGGGATGCAGCTCCTCATATCGCTGGGCGGCAGCAAGCAGTGGCGTAACGCCCCGGCTATGTCCCCATGTTATGCCTCTTAAAACTGCTTCCATGTCGATTAGTCTTTTTTGCTTACCAGTAATAAATGCTCACATACCATCACTAATTCATTACCTTGATTAAAACACTCTACCAATTCTGTTACTAATCCAAAGCCCGGCTTTTTATGTTCCTTGAGATCCTTCACTGTGACTGTCACCTTGATCGTATCACCGATAAATACAGGTTTCGTAAATCGCAATCTTTCGTAACCATAGGTCATTGCTACTTCATTCACAAAATCGGCAGTGAGACCTATTGCAATGGTGAAAATTAAGGTGCCATGTGCTATTCTCTTTCCGAATGGTTGTGTTTTGCACCACTCTTCATCCATATGATGTGGGAAAAAATCACCAGATTGCCCTGCATGAATTACAATATCTGTTTCTGTAATTGTTCTTCCTTTAGTTACTCTATTTTCTCCCAGTAAGAATTCGTCAAAATATTTTTCAATAAACATGGCCGCTTGGGAAATTGAATGCTATTTTTTAAAACTGAAATCGGGCGTTTCGAAAGATTAACGAAAAGAGGCGATAGTGGAGCTTTTGCTAAGAAAACAGGAAGATTTTCGCTATGGCAAAGGCTGAATCATCAACACAATTTTAGTCAATCGTAAGCGTTTCCTAAAATACAATTTTCACTGAATTTCAGGACATTAAGTTACCTCCCGACTGAAGGCACTTCAATGTCAGGTTTTACTGTAATGATGGAATATTTTACTGATTGGCTAGAGCATGGTTAATGGTACTATCGCGATTGGGGTTCTGGAACAAGGATAGTCAGAGTTGAGTCCTTCAAAACATAAAAAGGACACTGAGGATTGAGAGGAGATTTCAAAGCGGTTAAAATCGCCAGTTCTCATCGGCGCGTCATAGTCCTCAGCACCTTTATCGTGCAAAGTACCGGTTCAATCAATTGTACATATGCGATAAAGAGCTACCTGAAGTCAAAATACAATACCCCACTAATTGGCGTAAAATTCATTTGTATATTCGGCTGACTCTGGGGTCCAAGCAAAGCTGCTGCCTGGAACTTGGTTCCAATAGGAGAAATCGCATTCATAAACCCTAAATTACCTTCTGGAAAAGATGGACTCGTATTCTCATTCGTCTGTCCTTTAGGTTTAGCAGGATGAAGCATCTCCAAGAAAATATTCTGCTGGTTTGTATACACGGTAAAATCGTGTTCCTTATTTCTTACGGTTACCCAGAATAATTCGGCATGCCATCCCTTGAACTCAGGATAGTTCCAGCTTTCACCAGTGATAGTGTTATTGTATGTCTTCTCCCATACGCCGAACTGCTGGCCTTTCATCCGGTTTTTCCATACACGGTAGGGGCCGCGTCCCATCCATTTAATACCATCGACCTTCTCCTCGGGGAAGTTGAAAGTAATTCCCATAAAATCCGCAACGCCCCTTTGCGAATAACTGTATTCGAGTTTAGGTAAGATCCCCGATTGGAATATCCACCTCACATTAAATCTTGTTTCTCCATAAGATGGCTCAACAATATAAGTGTCTCCTTTACGATAATGCTTGAAACTAGAGAGCGAAAGCTTTACTCCGGCTAGTGCCGGGCCACTACTGAGTGAGATTTCACTGGTGCCTTTATTCACATGATGAAGGAATCCTGTAGCCTTATCAAACTCAAATGCGATACCATCACAGTTGATCAGCAAACGACCCGCGGATTCATCTGCGGTTACAGGAGATTCTTTGGCAGTATGAATAGCTTGCTTTATATTATCTTCTGGCCAGTTAAGTGAAGAGCTCCATGTAACAATAGTCTTACCCTGCGCATCATATACTGTAAGATACAGTACATCAGCTATTGTCCCTGATGGCCAGCTAATAGACAACCACCCTTTCTCTCCCGGCGCCAATGCGGGTGATGGAGCTAGTCCCTTGTGTACAATTTTCTCCTTTGACAATCTTTCACCGGCTTTGGGCAACGAAATCAATTTCCATTCAAACTTACATTGGCTAAGATTAGTGTACAGGTACCTGTTCTCTATTTCAATTTTCCCAATGAATTTTTTTTGGATAGTTTTTGTATTGAAATATACCGGCGACCATATCTCTTTAATGGTGTAAAAACTGCCTTCTTTCTCCCGGTGTGGTCCAACAATGCCATCGGGGGCCGCGTTACCCGCCACATCGATCGAATCGTTTCTATCTGTTCGCACAACTCCTTCATCGTGTAGGCTCCATAAAAAACCTCCTGCAAATGCGCGGTGCTTCATCATTTCATTCCAGAAATCATCCAGCCCGGCGCCATGACCCCCATCAAATAAGCCATGCATAAATTCAGTCGGATAAAAAACTTCGTTGCCGTACAACACAGCATTCGTGATATAATTAAAATCCGGGTAATGCTTTGTTTCGGTCCCATTAAATTTTTCCCAGGGATGCATTACAAAACGCATCTGTGGATCATACAAGGCATAGTCTCCATCCAATGCCCTGTTCCAGCCTCCCTCATTTCCATTGGCCCAGATGATAATGGATGGATGATTCACGTCGCGCAAAACCATTTCCCTGACTAGTTTTCTGCCCACGATGGTGTCATATCCTTTTTGCCAGCCCGTCAATTCGTCCAGGACAAACAAGCCAATACTATCACATAGATCTAAAAACTCCCTGTCAGGGGGATAGTGGGACATTCGAACCGCATTCATGTTCATGTCCTTGATCAACGCTATATCCATCAGGTGTATGGCACGGCTCAATGTTCTACCGCTCTCCGGCCAATGGCTATGCCTGTTTACCCCTTTCATAATTATCTTTACATCATTGACATAAAATCCGTCGTGTTCTCTAAACTCCACCGTTCGAAATCCAAACCGCTGTCGAATAGAATGAATTGTCTTAGCGCCTTCTTTAATGGAGATAAGGGCCTGGTATAAGTTGGGTTGTTCAGGGTTCCAATTTTTTATCCCATTAAATTTTGTTTTAAGATAGTTACTATCGGCTGCATTAACTCGGAAGGGTGATCCTATATTCCTATTGCGCAGGTCCTGCACCTGAATTTCCACCGATTGCTTTCCTTTTGTATTCCTGGTAAAAACCTGCATACCGAATAGCCCGTTCGCCTTTGCATCAACTGCTACCCTTTCAATAAATGTCTGCGGAACGATCTCCAGGAATACGGGACGGAATATGCCACCGAATAACCAGAAATCGGCTTGTCGCTCTGCACGATTAACCGAATTGTTGGCTGACTTTTTACTGACGGTTACTTCGAGTAAATGATCGCTGCCTGTTCTCAAGATTTCTGTAATATCGTAGCGAAACTGATAAAATGCTCCCTGGTGTATGGGGCCGGCTAGATTCCCATCGATTTTTACCTCGGTATCTGTCATGGAGCCGTCGAATACAATAAATATCCTTTTCCCCTCCCATTCAGCTTCTGTTTTGAAAGCGTGCCTATACAATCCCTGTTCATCAGAATTGACTTTATCTGAATAGTAATTAAATGTTCCAAAGCCTTGTTGTTCCCAGCATGAAGGGACTGGGATAGTAGACCATCTACCACTATTCATCCCTTTGGTTACCATAAATTCCCATTGCACAGTATTATCCTTATCCGTACCTGATAAATACTTTATGATTGTTTGTTGGGCTTGTGATTGCAGCATCAGTATACCCAAAAAACCCACCACCAGTAATCGATATTTCTTCATCCTATGTTGATTTTACTTTATACCAGCGCAGGATAGTACTTCCCAATTCTCTCTGCGTCATCCCCTTCCTTTTGATAAATAAATCTGAAATATATTCCCCTCCATCCCCTTTATTTCACTTTACTTAATTCTTTCAAACCTTCCGGCAAATCCACCGTTTTTATTCAATTCAATTGTAATCTTCGAAGTAGCAGCCACTTTCACATTCTCAAACAAAGCATTATCCTTTTTATCCTTATCATCCTTTACAGAGGAAAGTGTATAGTTAAATTTCAAGAAAGAGAGATCAACTTCAATTGATTGTGGAGCTTGTTTACTACTCATTGCTGCAAGAAACCATGTAGTTCCGTTTCTTCTTGCATACAGCACCAACTCCCCGATCTTGCTTTGCGGCAATACAATTGTTTCATCCCAAACAGGTGGAATGCTTTGTATCATTTCCTTGCATGGATTATCCAAAATACTTTGCGGATCTGCACCAAGACATAAAAACGGAGAATTAAAAACAATAAGGCTTGCAACATGATGTGCCCAGCTCACTTCGCCCATGCGGTCACCAAAGTGAACAGGTGTAAAGTCTGCATGACCTGCCAGGTATCTTGTAAATGGAAGGATTGTGTTGGATGTTGCCCATGGGGGCTGATTCTCCATTCCCCTTATGGCCTCTCTAGTCATTTCATTGGGCCATGTTCTAGCTTCGCCGGTTGGTTTATTAGCCCCATGGAAATTTATCATCAGTTTATACAAGGCTGCATCCTTTAGAGCAGCCTGGTAAAACTGAATAATTTCCTGCGCTTCGTTATCAAAAAAATCAATCTTCAACCCGGCAATTCCCAACTCGCTGCACTTTTTAAAGAAAGCTTTTCTCTGTTCCGGGCTTTTGATGCCTGGTATGCCTTTTCTATCGGGGTAAGCTTTCCACAACCATATCTTTACACCTTTAGGAGCCGAGTACTCTACCAGTTCTTTCAACATATCCCAGTGGTCCCTGTTGCTCATACTATCTTTCCAGTTGCTCCAGCCTTCATCGACTAAATTATATTCAAATCCAAGTTCGGCGGCCAAGTCCGAGAAATGCTTCATATTTTCTAAAGTCACCCTCCTGGTTTTCGCCAGCCAGCTCCACACACTACGGCCGGGTTTAATCCAGTCGGTTTGATATCCTTTCGGAAATAATGTTGCATCGTACTTGGGCGACACATTGGAAATGATATCACTGTTCACCAATGCATTTAAGTCTTTACCAACTGTGATAATTCGCCAGGGCGTTTCAATCGTTCCTTTCTTCCTTGCTACCCCTGAAAGATTTGCTTGTAAAGTTCTTTCCGCCATTACGATAAATGACATGCCGGCAAAATCTGTTACTCCTCCTTCCGTAAGGGCAGCGTAGCCGACATTGCCCGCTAATTCAAAGGTGACTGGCGGCCCTATCAACTCACCTATCCTTACAGTGTCAATTAATTTCCTACTGTACCTTCCTTCATAATACTTAATATTTGATTGAGCCCACATTGAGCTTCCTTTAGGTATCCTGAATTTGGTATAATCTTTTTCAACAACAGCGGAGTCCCTCCCGGTGATGATATATCTGAAAGCAATCCCATCATTAAAAACCCTCGCCTGTAGCGTAAATGGCGATCCCCCCGTAAAATCAATGATAGCCTCAGCATACTTGTCCGAAGCCCTGCTGTGTATACCGCGGTAGGCATACATTTCCGCCTTGCTAGACCTCCGAACTTTTGAAATCATAACCTTTTCGCCAACCAGTTTCCCATCCACCAGCAAACTTAGGCTTGAAGGCTCAATGACGACTCTTCTATTGTACTCTACTAAATAAACAACCTTGCCATTCTCATTCATTATTGATAGTCCAATAGTTGCATCTGGACTTTTGATAATAACAGATCTTGATAACTGCGCGTTTGATTCTATTGAAGCTGAACAGGCAGCGCCAATCGCAGTTATTAGAAATATCCTCTTACCTACAAAAATCATCTGAGTGTTTTTATACGTTCAAAACTATATTCATCCGGGAAGCAAGAAATAGCTGTAAAAAAACAAATACACCACGCTCTAAAAAAAAGGAGGTTTCTTTTGGGAAATTCTTCATATTTCAATCATTATTGATTAAAATAAGGCGATTCGATGCATTTGCGTGTCCTGCTCAATCCTGCTGTTTGCATGCTAACCTGATTTTATGGTTACCGTAAGCTTCCCCTAGTAAATTTATGGTAGTCGAACAGGAAAAACCATTACTAATTACCTTGAATGATCATTAACAGTACGGTTCCTCCTTAATTGAGTATCTTATACTTTAGAAACATGTGGTTTTCAAAGGCAATAGAACAAGTGATTAAGGATCTTGACGTAAATCCAGGCACTGGAATAACCGAGGGTGAAGCCCAATCAAGACTCGATAAATACGGTCCCAACCAGTTGACGGCACCGAGGAAGAAATCCATTCTCCAATTATTCCTTGCCCAGTTAAATGATGCGCTGATCTATGTATTATTTGGCGCGGTGTTCATTACCTTCTTTATGGGGGAATATGTAGATGCCATTATCATACTTCTCGTGATATTCATCAACGGCGTGCTGGGAGTCGTGCAGGAGGTGAAGGCCGGAAATGCCATTGAAGCGCTTCGAACCCTGTCTACACTAAAGGCGCTAGTCAAAAGAGATGGCGAAGTCAAAGAGATCGATTCACACTTAATAGTTCCCGGTGATATCCTGATACTAGATACAGGGCGATTCGTGGCCGCTGACCTGCGGTTGGTTGAATCTGCGAATCTACAAATCGAAGAATCGGCGTTGACAGGTGAATCAGTGCCTTCGGAAAAGCTTGCGAATATCTTACTCGAGGATCCGGAGACTCCATTAGGCGACAAGTTAAACATGGCCTTCATGTCAACACTGGTCACGTATGGCCGCGGAGTCGGCGTGGTGGTGGGAACAGGTATGAATACCGAGGTAGGCAAAATTGCAGGCCTTATCCACGATGAGATCGATACAAAGACTCCATTGGAAAAACGACTTGGCGAACTCGGAAAGACTTTGGGGAAAATCGCAGTTGGCATCTGTGTGGCTATGTTCATTCTGGGTTATTTCCGGGGGATGGACCTGGTCGATTTGTTCCTCACTTCCGTATCACTGGCCGTGGCGTCTATACCCGAGGGTCTGGCAGCGATCGTTGCCGTTGTGCTATCCATTGGCGTCACTGAAATGGCCAGGAGAAAGGCGATTATAAAAAAATTGCCCGCAGTCGAAACGCTTGGGTCCGTATCGATTGTATGCTCCGATAAAACTGGAACACTCACCCAGAACAAAATGACCGTTATCAGTTACTTCGATCTTGCCGAAGGAATGGT
>JACMKU010000078.1 GCA_014379965.1 Chitinophagaceae bacterium | reverse complement strand
GCAGTACGACGACCATCACTGCATGTAACAGCTATTTGTGGAATGACTCGCTGTATACAACTTCGACGACGCATGCCCTTTTATTCCCAGCTGGAAATGTTAACGGTTGCGATTCGACGGCGACACTTGTGCTCACCATAATTGGTCCTTCAAGTAGTATTACAACCATCACGGCATGTAACAGTTACCTGTGGAACGACTCGCTTTATATGGTTTCAACCACGGATAGCCGCCTGTTCCCTGGTGGAAGTGTGAATGGCTGCGATTCGACTGCAACCTTGATACTAACGATCAGCAACTCAACGGCCAGCACTACAACTATTACCGCCTGCAACAGTTATCTGTGGAATGATTCACTGTATACTGCGTCAACGACGAACTCTATTCTGTTGCCAGCTGGAAATGCAAATGGCTGCGATTCGACGGCTACTTTAGTTTTAACAATCAATAGTACCGTAAGCTCGACGACTTCAATCACCGCATGTAATAGTTACCTCTGGAACGACTCATTGTATACAAACTCAACCACCCATTCTGTCTTATTCTCCGGCGGAAGCACCAACGGTTGCGATTCTACAGCTACTTTGATATTGACTATCAATAATTCTGTTGCATCGACCACCACGATAGCGACATGTAATAGCTATCTCTGGAACGACTCGCTGTACACAAGCTCAACCACACATTCTCTCTTATTGCCTGGTGGAAGCGTCAACGGCTGCGATTCAACAGCTACTTTGGTACTGACTATTAATAGTCCAGTGACATCGACCACGACGATCACTGCATGTGATAGCTACCTTTGGAATGACTCGCTATACACGACGTCGACGACTCATAGCCGGCTATTCCCGGCGGGATCGGTCAATGGTTGTGATTCAACTTCCACGCTTATACTAACCATCAATAGCTCGGTTACGACAACTACCACCATTACGGCGTGCAACAGCTATTTGTGGAATGATTCATTATATACAGTATCCACCACACATAATCGTCTATTCCCAGCCGGCAGCGTGAATGGCTGTGACTCTACCGCAACGTTGGTCTTGACAATTAACTCTGCAGTTACATCGACCTCCACAGTAACAACATGTAATAGTTATATTTGGAACGACTCCCTATATACAACCTCCACTACCCATTCTCGTTTGTTCGCTGGAGGAAGTATCAACGGATGTGACTCGACAGCTACACTTGTTCTGACAATAAATGGTCCAACCACCAGTTCGATAGCAATTAGTGCGTGTAATGGATACCTGTGGAATGATTCCCTGTATTCGGCTTCGACTACACATTCCATTTTATTCCCAGCAGGAAATGTGAACGGTTGCGATTCGACAGCAACCCTGATTTTGACAATCAATACTTCGCCTGCGGCACCTGTTATCACAACAGTTGGAAGTACCACTTTCTGCCAGGGCGGTTCAGTCACGCTGACTTCCAGCCAGGCGGATGGGAACACGTGGAGTACAGGAGCGACCACGCAAAGTATTGCCGTCAGTGTGTCCGGAACCTACTTCGTCACCTATACGGGTATGAATGGATGCACGTCCGTCAATTCTCTTCCCGTGGAAGTGACCGTTAACCCATTGCCTTTGCTAGCCGGTAGCCATGCTGCATCGGTCTTCGGTGGAGATTCACTGATCTACCTGGCCACCAGCACGCTACCGAATACGACGCTAGCATGGTCACGCGCGGCGGTACCAGGTATCAGTCCGCTCGACTCATCGGGAACAAACGACATACGGGAGCGACTCATTAATAATACTGTTGACGCTATCGTGGTGAAATATATTTATACATTATCAGCGAATGGGTGCGACAATACTGACTCCCTGCTTGTAACAGTAGAACCACCGATGAATCGGAACATTACGCCAGGTAGGCCGCAGATTGTTCCTCCTGTGCAGGATTTTCTCCAAAATCAACGAATATTGGAGGTTGCAGCGTACCCGAACCCAAGTACCGGACATTTTAACCTGTCGATCCGGAGCAACCATGACAACCCGGTGGCCGTTAAGGTGCTGAATGTGTTCGGGCAAGTAATGGAGCGTCATGAAAAGCTGGCCTCAACCGTGACCTTGAGGTTTGGATATGGTTGGAATGCAGGAACTTATTTTGTTGAGGTGCTACAGGATAAGGTGCGGAAGGTTATAAAAATCGTAAAGGTAAATTAAGCGGTTCGCCTCGAGGACATGGATCAGGAATCAAGTGAGGAAGTGTGCGACTCGGAGCGTACTTGTACGGTGAATAAATTGTTTTGAAATACCATTGACTTTTCTCAAGATTTCAGACATGATATCAGTTATTTATGTATTTTCATAGCTTGGAATGCTATCCCTGAACCAGGTAGCGTCTATCCCTCCATTAGATATCCTTTTCTAAACCACCAGTAGATATCCTTTCCTAAGCCACTAAGCGAAATATCCTTTCTAAAGAACTGGTAGGTACTCTGATTTATTTTTTACATTAAACCATTGAATTCGTCATGGCACGAAGACTCGTCTATTCCACCTGTATGAGGCAACTTGTTGCTTTATTTGTTTGCATCGCATCGTTTACTTATTCCTACGGCCAGAATCCCATTGTCACGGAGAATGCTATTGCTGGTACACCCAAGGCAACATGGGATATCAGTGGCGCCGGTGACCTGTCTATCCAGGGATTCGCTACTGACATGAGTGTAAACAAAGGCACAACAGTAAGCTTCAAGATTAATGCGGGCGCAGGCACGGCATATTCAATTACGATTTATCGTCTCGGATACTATCAGGGCAATGGTGCAAGGTTGATCACCAACCTCGGCAACTTCACAGGTACGTCTCAGCCTAACCCAACAACAAATTCAACTACCGGTCTCATCGACTGTGGCAACTGGGCAGTATCCGCGTCATGGGCTGTTCCCGCTACTGCAGTATCCGGTTTATATATCGCCAAATTAATAAAGACAAGTAATGGTGGTGCAAGTCATATCGCCTTCGTCGTTCGCGATGACGCATCGACAGCTGACATTTTGCTAAAGACATCGGATGCAACCTGGCAGGCGTATAATGTCTATGGAGGAAACAGCTCTTATGTAGGTGCAACCTCTTTTCCCAATGGACATGCGGTAAAATTGAGCTATAATCGTCCGTTCATTACCCGCAATGGCGGCGGCGGTGGCAGCGCGATGGAAGATTGGTTCATGAATGCCGAATATCCAATGATCCGTTTTCTCGAGAGAAATGGCTACAACATTGCATATACTACAGATGTGGATATGGACCGGGATGCTACCATCATCACACCGGCCAAACACAAAATCATAATATCATCCGGACACGATGAATATTGGTCCGGTGCTGAAAGGACAAAGTTTGAGAATGCAAGAAACGCAGGAGTGCACCTCGCCTTCTTCAGCGGAAATGAAGTTTATTGGAAGACAAGATGGGAGGATAATCGTCGTACACTGGTTTGCTATAAAGAAGGAACAGTCGGTGAGAATGTCTGCGGAAGCAAGTGCGATCCGAGTGCAGAATGGACTGGATTGTGGAGAGAAGGTTGCGCATTTCCCGGAGGCGGAGCGTGCAAGCCCGAAAACGCATTAACGGGGCAGATCAGCTGGAGTGATCAGACAAGTGCGATAAGAGTACCAGCAGCTTTCAAGGACCTTCGCTTCTGGCGAAATACCAGCGTAGCTGCGCTAGCCACGGGAGGTACTGCTGTATTTCCCACCGGTACACTTGGATACGAGTGGGACTTCGAACAATTCCCCGCAAGCAATCCTCATGGAAGAATTACACTCTCCAGCACGGTATTCAATGGCAAAGAACATAGACTTTCACTTTATCGGCATTCAAGTGGTGCGCTCGTCTTCGGCGCGGGCACAGTACAGTGGGCATGGGGGCTCGACAATATACATGATCGTGGAAGTGCTGCTGCCAGTTTGCCGATGCAGCAAGCGACGGTCAATCTTTTCGCCGACATGGGGGTGCAACCCGCTTCGATCATGGCGGGGCTAACCGCTGCAACTGCTTCGACTGATGTTGCCGCACCCGTTGTGACCATTACTACACCTACTAATGGCGCAACCTTTCCAATTAATACAGCCGCTACCATCAGTGGAACCGCAAGTGACGCAAATGGTTTTCTTGTGGGCGTTCAGATCTCCGTCGACGGCGGTACTACATGGCAGAATGTTACGGGAACCACCACCTGGAGTTTCTCATGGACGCCCACCGTCGCTGGCGCGGCCTCAATAAGAGTTCGCGGCTTCGACGATAGTGGCAACATGGGTGTACCTGGTGTTTCGGGTTCATCGAGCAATATTAACGTCACCATTGGAGGTACGGCTCCATCTTGTCCCTGTTCAATTTTCGCTCCAACGAGTACACCAGCGATTGCGCTGGATGCCGATGGTCAGGGCATTGAAGTGGGATTAAAGTTCAGGGCAACTCAGAACGGTTTCATAACGGGTATTCGTTTCTATAAAGGCGCGGGCAACACTGGTACTCACGTTGGCCATCTATGGTCAAGCACAGGTACCCAGCTGGGCGAGGCTACCTTCATTGGTGAAACGGCTTCAGGATGGCAGCAGGTTTTATTTTCTGCACCCATTGCTATCACCGCGAATACAACCTATGTCGCATCCTATTTTAGTCCGAATGGTTTTTACTCTAGCACTAATCCTTATTTCACAGCTGCAACTGTAAACGGCAATTTGCGTGCACTGGCCAATGGAGAGGATGGCGCCAACGGAATTTATATCTATTCTGCGACATCGGCCTTCCCAACCAATAATTTCCAATCTACTAATTATTGGGTCGACGTAGTTTATACTACAAATGTCGCTCCCGATGGGACTGCTCCTACGGTAAGCCTGACAGCACCAGCTGCAGGGACGATAACAGGTGTCGTCAACGTGACGGCAAATGCCTCAGACAATGTCGGTGTTGCAGGAGTACAATTCTTACTCAATGGAGCAAATCTGGGAACAGAAGATGTTGCTGCTCCATATGCGTTCTCATGGAATACTACCACCGTCGCTAACGGAAGTTATACACTTACCGCGCGCGCGAGAGATGGGGCGGGTAATACGACAACCTCCTCGAGCGTAGTAGTTAACGTTAACAATATACCGGATACGCAGGCTCCGACTGTGAGCCTTGCCACCCCAGCTGCGGGCAACATATCGGGTACTGTGAACGTATCGGCGAATGCAATAGACAATATAGCCGTAGCCGGCGTGCAGTTCCTGTTGAATGGAGCCAATCTCGGTGCGGAAGACGTGTCTTCTCCATTTGCATATGCCTGGAATACCTTCCCGGTCGCTAACGGAACTTATACGCTTACGGCCCGTGCCCGCGATGCGGCAGGGAATACCACAACATCTGCTGGAGTGATTATCACAATAAATAACACAAGCAATCTTACCCTGGCCCAGCCTATGGACGAGGGTACGGGTACCTTAGCTGTCGATATTACGGGCAATGCTCACAATGGTACTTTGACGAACGGGCCGACATGGGGCGCAGGCAATTATGGCCAGGGCATTAACCTTGATGGTACGAATGATTTTGTCAACATCGCTGACCATAATAATTTCACACTCGATCCCGCGCAGAGTTATACCTGGAGTGGATGGGTGAAGAATACTAATTTTCGCGAGTGGAGCACATTATGGAGCCAAACATTAGACGGAAATAATTTCTTCTACTTTTATACCCATACGACAGCGGACCCAGATGGGGGTCCCGTTACAAACGGCATATCAGTTTACTGGTGGGGAAGCGGGGGTACTAATAAGCTCGGAGCCCACTCCAATAATAACGTGCTTACTGCGGGAACGTGGAGCTACATTGCTATTACGTACGATGCAAGCCAGCCTCAGAATAACCGTTTCACCATTTATGTAAATGGAGTAGATGTAACGGTAAGAGGCGATGTAAGCTCCACCGGAACCTTACCCATTATTAACCCAACCAATGTACGTATCGGTGCCAACCAGCCCTGGGGTGAATATTTCACAGGCTCTGTAGATGAGTTCAGATATTACCGCCGACTGCTTTCAGCTGCCGAAGTGCAGTCAGATATGAATACGCCACTCGCACCGGATGTGACGAACCCGGTTGTTTCATTAACAGCACCTGCTGCAGGAACAGTTTCCGGAACCGTCAACGTAAATGCTACAGCTACCGACAACGTGAACGTAGCAGGTGTACAATTCCTACTCAACGGCGCTAACCTTGGAGCAGAAGATCTTGTCGCACCATACACTGTGCCATGGAATACGACGACTGCAGGCAATGGAAATCATACGCTCACTGCTCGCGCACGAGACGCTGCAGGAAACAATACAACATCTACAGGTGTGGTTGTCACGGTAAGCAATATTCCGGATGTGACCGCACCTACCGTTTCAATTACAGCTCCTGCAGCAGGTAATATAAGCGCCACAATCAATGTGGATGCGAATGCTTCAGATAACATTGGGGTTGTTGGAGTACAATTCTTGCTGAATGGCGCAAATCTTGGAACAGAAGATATAACGGCTCCTTATTCAGTTTCATGGAATACACTTACTACAGCTAACGGTAATTACACACTTACCGCCAGGGCAAGAGATGCAGCCGGTAACATTACCGTTTCTACTGGTGTAGCGGTAAATGTCAACAACGACACACAAGCGCCAACGGTATCACTTACGGCTCCTGCCGCAGGTAATGTTTCAGGAAATGTGAACGTAAATGCAAATGCTGCAGATAATTTTGGAGTAGTAGGCGTTCAGTTCCTGTTGAATGGCGCTAACCTTGGTGCCGAAGACCTGGTAGCTCCTTATTCGACCACATGGAACACCACTATCATAGCAAACGGAAATTATACGCTTACTGCCCGTGCCCGCGATGCTGCTGGGAACATCACTACCTCAACCGCAGTAGCTGTGACGGTAAATAATATTGATGCGATCGCGCCAACAGTTTCGATCACCGCACCTTCTGCGGGTACAGTTTCAGGCAATCTTAATGTTACAGCCAATGCGTCAGATAACATCAGCGTTACTGGCGTACAATTCAAATTGAGCGGAGCAAACCTCGGTGCAGAAGATCTGACTGCGCCTTATTCCGTATCATGGGATTCGCGCACTGTAGCAAATGGCTCATATACACTTACTGCCACTGCACGGGATGGTTCGGGAAATATTACCACCTCCGCTGGAGTGGTTGTTTTAGTCGACAATGATTTCACATCGCCGACAGTGAGTTTAACCAGCCCGGCTGCTGGCAATGCCTCGGGTACTGTAAATGTATCGGCCAACGCGACGGATAATCTGGCCGTAGCCGGTGTACAGTTCCTGTTGAACGGAGCCAATCTCGGCGGAGAAGACGTGTCCGCTCCATTTGCATATTCCTGGAATACTTTCACGGTGACCAACGGAACCTATACACTCAGTGCCCGCGCACGAGATGCAGCAGGAAATGTTACTACTTCAGCCGGTGTAGTTGTCACAGTAGCCAATACGATTATCCTGGCGCAGCATATGGATGATGGTACGGGTACCTTAGCTGCTGATGTTTCGGGCAATGCGCACAATGGTGCATTGACCAACGGACCGACATGGGGTGCCGGCAAATACGGACAGGGTATCAACCTCGATGGTGCGGATGATTTTGTCAACATTGCCGACCACAATAATTTTTCACTCGATCCCGCGCAGAGTTATACCTGGAGTGGGTGGATCAGGAATACCAACTTCCGCGAGTGGAGTACACTCTGGAGCCAGACAGTCGACGGAAATAATTTCTTCTATTTCTATACTCACACTTCTACAGATCCCGATGGGGGACCCGTTACAAACGGTATCTCTGTGTATTGGTGGGGTAGTGGCGGTACTAATAAACTCGGTATGCACTCCAATAACAATGTGCTTACCGCAGGGGTATGGAGTTACCTTGCTATCACCTATGATGCGAGCCAGCCACAGAACAACAGGTTCACCATTTATGTAAATGGAGTAGACGTGACTGCCCGTGGAGATGTTAGCTCTACCGGAACACTGCCAACCCTCAACCCAACAAATATTCGAATTGGTTCTAACCAGCCTTTCGGTGAATACTACACCGGTTCTATCGATGAATTCAGGTTCTATCGCAGGTTGCTTTCTGGCGCCGAGGTACAATCAGATATGAATACGCCACTCACACCGGATGTGACGAACCCGGTTGTTTCAATAACAGCGCCTGCTGCCGGTACAATTTCCGGAACAGTTAATGTCAACGCTACAGCTACCGACAACGTAAGCGTAGCGGGTGTGCAATTCCTACTCAACGGCGCAAATCTTGGTGCCGAAGACCTTGTCGCACCATATACGGTACCATGGAATACGACATCTGTTCCCAATGGAAATTACACCCTCACTGCATACGCACGTGATGTGGCAGGAAATACTGCGACCTCTACAGGTGTTGTTGTAACACTCAATAACATACCTGACGTAACTGCACCAACTGTGTCGATCACTGCTCCCGTAGCAGGAAACGTAAGCGGTACGATCAATGTGGATGCGAATGCTGCAGACAATATTGGAGTAATAGGAGTACAGTTTTTGTTGAACGGTGCAAATCTTGGAACAGAGGATGTAACTGCACCTTATTCAGTTTCATGGAATACACTGACTACAGCTAACGGTAATTACACACTTACCGCCAGGGCAAGAGATGGAGCGGGTAACATTACGGTTTCCACCGGAGTAGTGCTAAATGTCAACAACGACACACAGGCGCCAACGGTATCACTTACTGCACCAGCTGCTGGAAATGTTTCAGGCAATGTGAATGTCGACGCAAATGCTGCAGATAATTTTGGAGTAGTAGGCGTTCAGTTCCTGTTGAATGGTGCTAACCTTGGTGCCGAAGACCTGGTAGCTCCGTATTCGACCACATGGAACACCACTATCATAGCAAACGGAAATTACAGCCTGACTGCCCGCGCTCGCGATGCTACTGGGAATATTACCACGTCAACCGCTGTAGCTGTTACTGTCAATAATATCGATGCGACTCCACCAACGGTCTCGATTACAGCGCCAGTTGCCGGCACCATTTTAGGAACTCTAAATATTACGGCCAACGCTTCAGATAACATCAGCGTTACCGGCGTTCAGTTCCAATTGAATGGAGCCAACCTAGGTGCCGAAGATCTGACTGCGCCTTACTCCGTATCCTGGGATTCCCGCACTGTTGCAAATGGCACGTATACACTTACCGCTATCGCCCGTGATGGTTCAGGAAATATTACCACCTCCGCTGGAGTGATTGTTTTAGCCGATAATGATTTCATAGTGCCTACTGTCGCCATGACGGCGCCAGCTGCCGGAAACGTGACGGGAACTTTCGACCTCAGCGCCAATGCATCAGATAATGTCGGCGTAGTAGGAGTGCAGTTCCAACTCAACGGAGCGAATGTAGGAGCAGAGGACGTCACAGCACCTTACTCCGTATCATGGAATTCCACTACTGTTCTCAATGGAACATTTACACTCAACGCGGTCGCTCGTGATGCGGCGGGAAATACGACTACTTCTTCTGGAGTAACTGTAACGGTCTTCAATAACACCATGCTCATCGCTGCATTGAATTTCAACGAGGGATTGGGAACAGCCGCAGCGGATATGTCGGGCAATGGCCACAACGGTACACTGACGAATGGTACGACCTGGGTTGCAGGAAAGAATGGACAAGGAGTAAATGGAGATGGAACGAATGACTATGTGAACATTGCTGACCATGCCAATTTTACTCTTGAGCCCACACAGAATTACACTTGGAGTACCTGGTTAAAGACCAACAACTTCAATGAATGGAGCACGGTCTGGAGTCAAACTGTAAATTCTTCGAATTTCTTCTACATGTATGCGCATACCTCAACTGATCCCGATGGCGGGCCGGTGACGAATGGTCTTTCCGTGTATTGGTGGAATAACGACGGCTCAAGTAAGATCGGTGTGCACACCTCCAATAATGTCCTTACAGTAGGAACATGGAGTCATGTCACGGTGACTTATAATTCTGCACAACCACAGAACAACAGGTTCACGATCTATGTAAATGGTGTGGATGTTACTGTGAGAACGGATGTGTCGTCTGTGGGAACAATTTCAACGATCAATCCTTCTAATATTCGAATTGCATCCAACCAGCCATTTGGTGAATATCTCAATGGAGCGGTAGATGATGTTAGATTCTACAGACGTCTCTTAACCCCGGCGGAGGTCCAAACAGACATGAACACGCCGATCGCTTCGCGATTGATGCCTACTGTAAGCCCTGTCGCAGGAGCCACCAACGTAAATCCGGCGAGCGCAGTCACCGCAGTCTTCAACCTACAAATGGATGCCACTACGATAAATGGTTCTACAATTGAGTTGCGGAATGCGGCGAACGTGTTGTTGCCTGCTACTGTAACTTATAATGCTACGACGAGAACGGCTACGTTGACACCGACACCAGCAATGGCTAATTCTGCATTGTACTCCGCGAAGATCAAGGGGGGGCCATCAGGAGTGAAAGACGCGACTGGCCTTATTATGGCGGGCGACTACACATGGTCATTTACTACTGCGGATCCCGCATTGCTTGCTCCTTCAGAAGGACCAGGTGGACCGATCCTCGTTGTGAGTTCTTCAACTAATCCATATAGTAGATATGCAGTGGAGATATTGAGGGCAGAGGGACTTAATCATTTCGCAGCGGCAGACATTTCAGCTGTTACCGCAACAATGCTAAACAACTACGATGTCGTAGTCCTTGGCGAACTTACAGTGACTGCGGCTCAGGTAACGTTGCTGACCAACTGGGTAAATGCCGGGGGAACGCTGATCGCCTTTAAGCCAAGCTCACTACTTACGCCATTGTTAGGTATATCTACAGCTAGTGGAACGCTTGCGGATAGATATCTATTGATAAATACCACATCGGGTCCTGGTGTGGGCATCGTTAACCAAACGATGCAGTACCATGGGTCCGCGAACTTGCATACACTCAGTGGTGCGACGAGTCTTGCAACACTTTATTCCGCAGCCGCAACGGCCACTACCAATCCGGCAGTGACAACCCGGAGCGTTGGTTCGAATGGAGGAGTTGCGGTGGCGTTCACTTATGACCTTGCCCGTTCGATTGTCTACACAAGGCAAGGTAATCCTGCGTGGTCTGGTCTAAAGAGAGATGGTACTTCGGGCCCGATCCGCTCAGATGACCTTTTCTTCCCTGATTGGATCGACTTCAATAAGGTGGCGATACCGCAGGCGGATGAGCAACAACGCCTATTGGCCAACATAATCCTTCAAAATAATCTTCACCGAAAGCCGCTGCCGCGATTCTGGTACCTGCCAAGAGATCTCAAAGCAGCTATCGTGATGACGGGTGATGATCATAGCAACAATGGAACTACAGGACGATTTAACCAGTACCTCACGCTGGGTCCAAACACTGCGCAGGATGTTGCTGACTGGAATGCTGTAAGAGCCACCTCTTATATTCTGCCCGGAACAAACATCACTGATGCGCAGGCCGCGAACTTCGATGCGCAAGGTTTTGAAATAGCTCTTCACGTGAACACAACCTGCCTGAATTTTACACAAGCATCATTGAATACGGCATTCGACACGCAACTGGAGCAGATGGCGAATACTTATCCAAGCTTGCCGCCGTCCGTCACAGGTCGTACGCACTGCCTGGTCTGGAGCGATTGGGCAACGGGACCGAAAGTGGAACTGGCTAACAACATCAGGTTGGATGCGAACTATTATTACTGGCCTGCCGCCTGGGTGTTGAATCGTCCCGGCATGTTCACTGGTTCGGGCATACCTATGCGATTCGCCGACCTGGATGGCACGCTCATCGATAATTATCAGCTCACTACTCAAATGACGGATGAGTCCGGCATTGGTGTTGCCAATTTCACGAACCAACTCCTCGATAAGGCCCTTGGATCTCAGGGTTATTATGGCGTGTTTACGGCGAATATGCATACCGATACCGCGAACCACATTGGGTCGAATGCAATTATTGCCTCTGCGCAGGCGCGCCAGGTGCCTATCATCTCAGCGCGCCAGATGCTGAACTGGTTAGATGGCAGGAACAATTCATTCTTCAATAACATGACCTGGTCTAACAACCAGCTTAGCTTCAATATTCTTACAAGAAGCGGTGCACGTAACCTGAAAGCCATGCTACCCTTGTATTCCGAAACGGGACAACTTATTTCCGTGACGATGAACGGCAATCCAGTGGCGTTTACAACCCAGACCATCAAGGGCATCGAGTATGCATTCTTCCTGGCGGCGATAGGCAATAATAGTTACGTTGCCGACTACGGTGGTTCACTCTTGAGGGTAGGAGGCAACGATGCAGACGTGACCGCCGGCGCTACAGAATCGAAGGAGCCGGTAATTGCAGAGGTGGTAGCCGACAAATTAGAAGTAATAGTCATGCCTAATCCAAGCTCGACTTATTTCACACTGGTGATAACAAGCAAGGAAACGGCGCCGGTTTCGATAAAGATCGTCAACGTGTTTGGCCAAACTGCGGAGAAATACGATAGATCAGGCGTGGGTACGTTGAACGTGGGTCATACCCTAGCGGCTGGAACCTACTTTGCAGAAGTAACACAAGGGGATCAAAGAAAAGTTTTGAAGATTGTAAAGATAAATTGAGAATTAATTTATATTTTGGAGCGGTCAAGCCTCTAACCAAGGCTTGACCGTTACTCCTCCGTAACGATTTACCGGCAGAGGCAACCGCCTCGCCCTATTGAAAATATCCTTTCTTAAGCTACCCAATAGATATCCTTGTTTAGGCCATCAGGCATTTAAATGATGTTCGTAATGAACGTTAAAAGGATATAGTATTACCATTAAACACCATCTATTGGACATGAAGACAAACATGCTTAATCTACGACTCATGGGGAAACTGTTTCTCCTGTTACCCGCAATTTTTTTGGGGCTATTCTCAAACGGACAATCCGATGTCATTCGGCCGACTGTGACCTCAGTGTCACCCGCGAATTTTTCTATTGGGCTGAATTCCGGAATCAGTGTCTCCGCCAACTTTAGTGAGGCGATGAATGCGACTACGATCAGCAACGCAACATTCGAGGTAAGGAATTCCTTTACCAACGCACTGATTCCTGCTACAGTCATCTACAACGCAACTACTAAATCAGTGAGACTGTATCCGGCCTCGCCGTTGGATAACGCTTTATTGTATACAGCGAAAGTAAAAGGCGGTACTTCGGGCGTTAAGGACCTGGCAGGAAATGCTATGGTCACTGACTATGTCTGGTACTTCGTGATTATCCCTTTGTATGATTTCACGGCGCCAACTGTTCTCTCCGTCTCGCCTTCGAACGGCGCAACGGGAGTGTCCATCACACCAACTATTACAGGTCTGTTTAGCGAGGAGATGAAAGCATCGACTATCATTGCTGCAACCGTCGAGCTGAGGAATGCAGCCAATGTGCTCATTCCATCAACCGTTACTTATAACAATAGCATGCGTTCAGTGGCCCTGGTTCCTTCAGGAGCTCTCGTCTACGGCACGACATATAAAATGACCATCAAGGGCGGAACTGGCGGAGTAAAGGATGCTACAGGAAATTCCATGGCAGCCAGTTACTCCTGGTCATTTACTACCGTAGCGCTTCCATCGGATGTTACTCGACCAAGCGTTACCTCAGTTTCACCTGCAAACGGTACAATTGGCGTCAATACGGGTACGGCCGTCACTGCTGTATTCAGCGAGGCAATGAATTCCGCAACGATTAATACCGGAACGGTTGAGTTGAGGAGCTTCACTTCCAATGCGCTTGTTACCTCTACTGTTGCATACAACACATCAAATAAAACGGTAACACTCACGCCTTCAGCCCCGCTTGCTGCTGGAGTACTCTACATGGCCATTGTGAAAGGTGGTGCAAGTGGTGCAAAGGATCTGGCTGGAAATTCCATGATTTCAAATTATACATGGACGTTTACAACAAACGCCGGTCCAGTAAGCATATTCGGTCCGACAGATGTACCTGCTGTACCAGTTGCATATGATCAGCCAGTTGAAGTTGGAACCAGGTTCCGCACTACACAGAACGGTCACATCACGGGTCTTAAGTTTTATAAAGGTGCAGGCAACGATGGCACACACATCGGACACCTTTGGACAGGTACCGGTATTCAATTGGCCGAAGTATTGTTCATTAACGAAACGCCATCGGGATGGCAGGAAGTGACATTTGCTACACCAGTTGCTATTGCTCCGGGAACGACTTATGTCGCCTCATACTATAGCACAGCAGGATTATATGCCTACACCAATAATTATTTCACAACAGCCAAAGTAAATGGACCATTGCGCGCGCTTGCTGATGGTGAGGATGGCGGAAATGGATTGTATCAATATTCACCAGTATCTACATTCCCAACAAACACCTATCTTGCTTCTAATTATTTTGTAGATGTAGTGTTCCAGGAGAGCCCAGGTGCGGATGACACACCACCTGCAATTCTAATAGTTTCGGCACCACACAATGCAACTAGTGTCAGCACCACTGTCATACCGTCTGCAAGTTTCAACGAGCCAGTAAGCGCGGAAACGATCAACTCTAATACTATGGAGTTACGCGATGCGTCCGGTGCAATAGTAAGTGCGGAGATAGTGTACGATGCTGCTTCTAATACGGCAACACTGATTCCGTCTGAAGACCTTTCCTATGCTACTTCCTATACTGCCAGAGTGAAAGGAGGTTTGACAGGTGTGAAAGATCTTGCAGGTAACCCATTGCCTTTGGATAAGGTTTGGACATTCACAACTACGGATCAACTGATATCTCCTGCAGAAGGACCTGGAGGACCGATTTTAGTCCTCGGTGCAGCCTCTAATCCATTCAGTAAATATGCTGTGGAAATACTGAGGGCCGAAGGTCTCAACGAATTCGCCACAGCTGAGATTTCGACAATAACCACTGCAATCCTCAACGCTTACGATGTGATCGTTCTGGGCGAAGTGGCTGTTACTTCCGCACAGGCGACTCTTCTTACATCATGGGTCAACTCTGGCGGTACACTAATAGGTTTCAAACCGAGTTCCACTTTGAATTCATTATTTGGCCTAGCTAATGCGACAGGCACATTGAGTGATCAATACCTTTTGGTAAATACAGCCGCCGGATTCGGTGCAGGCATTGTCAACCAGACTATCCAATTCCATGGTACGGCTAACCTGCACACACTCGTCGCCGGTTCCGGAGCTTCAGCCGTAGCAACGCTATATTCCAATGCTACGACGGCAACCGTGAATCCTGCAGTTACAAAACGAAGCGTGGGTTCATTCGGCGGACTTGCAGTTGCATTCACTTACGATCTGGCAAAATCGATTGTATATACTCGCCAGGGCAATCCAGCATGGGCTGGTCAAAAGAGGGATGGTGAAGCAGGCCCGATTCGTTCGGACGATCTCTTCTTCCCGAATTGGATAGACTTCAACAAGATTGCGATTCCGCAGGCTGATGAGCAACAACGTCTGCTGGCAAACATCATCATCCAGGGGAACCTCCACCGCAAGCCCCTCCCAAGATTCTGGTATTTGCCTAGGGATCTCAAGGCCGCTATCGTCATGACGGGTGATGACCATTATACTGGAGGCACTACGGGCAGATTCAACCAATACCTTGGAATGTTACCAGGTAGCAATAATGCTCAGGATGTTGCCGATTGGAAGGCGATTCGCGGGACTTCCTATATCTATACCAATACACCGATTTCGAATGCGGAAGCAGTGGCATTTGAGGCGCAAGGCTTCGAGCTCGCACTGCATCCAAATAATGGCTGCGTGAACTATACCTTAGCATCATTACAGAATACATACAGTACCCAACTGGCTGAGTTCCGTGCTAAGTACACAGGTATCGCAGCGCCGAGCACGAATAGGATGCATTGCCTGGCATGGTCAGACTGGGCTTCACAACCCAAGGTCCAATCACAGAACGGTATCCGTTTCGATGTATCATATTACTATTGGCCCGAGGTGTGGATGCAGAATCGTCCAGGCATGTTCACCGGCTCAGGAATGCCTATGCGCTTTGCGGATGTAAACGGTGCAATCATCGATGTCTACCAGGCGCCAACACAAATGACTGACGAGACGAACATGAACTATACCAACTTCTGCAATGCTGTACTGAACAAAGCCCTCGGAGCAGAAGGATATTATGGGGTTTTCACAGCGAACATGCATACAGACAACAACCCGAGTGCCGGTTCGGATGCGATCATCGCATCTGCAATTGCTCACAACGTTCCGGTTGTTTCGTCCAAGCAGATGTTGACATGGCTCGACAGCCGCAACAATTCTTTCTTCAGTAACATGGTTTGGGATGGCAGCCAACTGAACTTCTCAGCGACAGCGCATAGCAGTGCAAGGAATCTGAAGGCAATGCTGCCTTTCTATGCTGAGTCCGGTCAGTTGATCTCTATTACACGCAATGGTACCAACGTTCCTTTCACTACCCAGACCATCAAGGGACTTCAATATGCGTTTTTCCCTGTAATAGCGGGCACAGCAAATTATGTTGCCACATATGAGAATGCGCTTCGTACGACTACCAATCCTGGTGATACGACAGTAGTATATGCTAATGAGCCTGTAACTGCAGAGAAGGCACCAGCTGAAGGATTGTTCATTAAAGCAATGCCGAATCCAAGTACGCAGTTTTTCAATGTAGTAATCAATAGCAATGACCCCAATCCAGTTACTGTAAGAGTAACAGACATGACAGGCCGCGTTGTGGAGACGCATCAGCGAATCGCCTCTACAGGTATCCTGAGGATAGGACACAACTGGGGAGCTGGCACTTACATTGCCGAAGTGGTGCAAGGTGATCGGAGACAAATTGTGAAGATGGTCAAGGTAAATTAGAAACAGTGTTCACGGGTTAGATACGAGGAGTTCCTGAAATGGAACTCCTTTTTTTTTAATTATGGGTTATCGGTGATGGGTTAGGAGTTACGGGTTACTGTAGGTCGACTTGTCAAATTAATGAGAGAAATTCTCTGCAGATTAACTTGCCTATTGCCTATTGTCTATTGCCTATTGCTTATCGCCTATTGCGCCCCACTTCTTAAATGATACCCCTTTGGCTTGACAAACGCTCTTATCCCCGCATGTGACAGCGTTACCCCAAAGCCCGAGTGCTTCCTGCCGCTCCAGGGCAGTGCCGCGCTTACGCGGTCGCAGCAGTTCCAATATCCAGTACCGGCATTGATCTGTTTCAAAATGCTCTCGGCCCTGCCTCTGTCGGAGCTATATACACTGGCTGTGAGCCCGTAGTCCGTGTCCTGCATCAAACGTATTGCATCCTTATCATCCTTGACCTTCATGATTCCGATCACGGGTCCAAACGATTCGTCTTTCATGACAGCCATGCGGTGATCGACATTTACTAACACCGTGGGTTCAAAATAGTAACCGTATCCTTCTACCTTATTTCCGCCCGTGAGTATCTCAGCACCCTGGCGCGTAGCGTCCTTCAGTTGTTCTTCCAAAACTGTCAGTTGCTCTTTGCGACTCAAAGGTCCAATATAAGTTCCCTGTTCGGTAGGAGAGCCGGTCTTCCATGACTTCACTTCCTTCACGAATTCATCCACATATTGATCATAGACCTTCTCGTGTACATAGATTCGCTCGACAGCACAACAGCTCTGTCCATTGTTGTAGAACGCGCCGTCTGCGGTTCCCGCGGCTACGGATTTGATATCCGCGACATCATCGGCAACATACAATGGATCCTTGCCACCTAGTTCACACTGGCAGGGAACCATCTTTGCTGCAACCCGCTCATAGATATATCTACCGGTCTTGTATGAACCGGTAAAGAAGTAACCGTCGAAAGGGAGTTCAAGCAACAATTCTCCCGTTCCCCTCCCGCCAATTGCAAGTTGGAACACGCCCGTCGGGATCCCGGCCCTCTTTAATAATCCATCAATCTCAATACCGGTCAACGTGGCAAGCTCCGATGGTTTATACATCACGGCATTGCCAGCGAGCAATGCTGGGACAAACACATTCACGCCCACCAGGTAGGGGTAGTTCCACGCGGAGATGTTGCAGATAACCCCGAGTGGTTCATAAGAAATCCTTTCTTCCATTCCATTTTCCTGTACCATTGTCTCATCGCGCAAATATTTTTCCGCATTCGTTGTGAGCCACTCTATGCGACTCCTCGCACCGTTGATCTCATTCCGTGATTGTTGTAGTGGCTTGCCGACTTCCGATGTCAGCGTAGCCGCCAATTCTTCGACATTCTTTTCAAGTAAGTCTGAGAATTTCTTTATTAACTGGATGCGTTCCGCAAGCGCAACATCCTGCCAGGCTGATTGAGCGGCGCGAAGCTTCTTGAACTTCACCTCGGTGGTTGTGGCGTTATCTTCATCCACCTCCTTTATTACTTTCTCCGTTGCCGGATCGATGATCTTCATTTTTGGGTAATTGATTTTTTTACTTCGTCGAAAAAACGATCGCGCAAAGCCTTCGACGCCGGGGTATCGCCCAGGTCGAAACGAAACATCCTCTCGGGGTGCCATTGCACGGCAAGCAGGAAGGGCTTTCCTTTTCCATCCAATCTCTCCAATCCTTCAGCGATGCCATCGGTGGAGTAGGCATTGATCGTCAGACCATCTCCAAGTTTGTCGATTGCCTGGTGATGCGCGCTGTTGATTCGGGCATTGTCCGAACCAATGATTTCATGCAGGAGCGTATCTGTCTTTATGTGGACGTTGTGTGCTTTGTCGGGCTCACCTTTGTGCGTTCCAATCATTGCTTCATTGTCAAGGTGCTGGATGAGCGTACCATTATGAATAACATTTATCAATTGCATGGCCCTGCATATTCCCAACACCGGCAGTTCCTTCTCCTGGGCCTTGTGATAGGCAGAGATCTCGAACTCGTCGCGTCTTTGATTGAACTTCTCCGGTGCGCCCGTATACTGCAGGGAGGCACCATAATATTTCGGATGAATATCTATTCCACCTGAGAGTACCAATGCATCGCAACTGTCGAGTTCATTGAGATTGTCATTTTCTGCAGACAACTCTACGACTTCAACGGATTTATCGGCTCCGAGCCACTGCAGGTAGAATTGATGCTTTTCCGGGTTGCCAGTATGTGTGAGTCCGATTTTCACATTCAAAGTTTACAATGCCTTCGCATAAAGTTCGCGGAAGTCTTCGCGGCTGACAGGTTTAGGATTGTTAGGATGAGCGAAGTCGGCGATCGCCAGGTCGGCAAGCGTTTCGATGTGCTCATCTTTTACTCCGATGTCGCGCAGGTGATGCGGAATATTGACCTTACTGTTGAGTTCAAATAAATATCTAATGACGGCATCCCCGCTCTCTTCCTTCAATTCTATCGTGCGGGCTATGCGCCTGAACTTCTCCTCGAATCCAGCAATATTGAATTGCATTCCGTATGGAATATTCACTGCATTTGCCAGACCATGATGCGTGTCCAACAAAGAAGATAATGGATGCGCGAGCGAATGCACTACACCAAGTCCTTTCTGAAAAGCAATTGCGCCCATCATCGAAGCGATGAGCATATTGCTTCGCGATTCGAGATCGGGCCTGTTAACTGCTCGTTCCAGCGATTTATGTATCAAGGAGATTCCTTCGAGAGCGATGCCCTCGCAGATGGGATGCGGTGTCTTCGCGAGGTAGGCTTCCATGTTATGCGTAAGCGCATCCATGCCCGTAGCCGCAGTGATGAATGGGGGGAGTTCCATCGTAAGCATGGGATCGGCGAAGACGATCTTCGCCATCAGTTTCGGTGAGAAAAGGATCTTCTTCTGGTGCGTGTCGTCGTCAGCGATGATGGCACTTCTTCCAACCTCGCTTCCAGTACCCGCTGTGGTGGGGACAGTAATAAAGTGGGGAACATCATTAGTGACATATACATCGCCACCTATAAGATCGTCGTATTTGAAAAGGTCTTCTCTATGAAAAACTCTCAGCACGATCGCACGAGCCACATCGATGGCTGCGCCTCCGCCAATGCCGACGATACAATCGCGGTCTGTTCCGTCATAAACCTCCGTGCCTTTGTAAACATCCGATTTAACCGGGTTCTTGTGAATGTCGGAGAACACTTCTGGAGATACATTCTTTTCCCTGAGGGCATTGATGATCGAAGTGAAGAATCCCAACTGCGCTACAGTGGGGTCGGTAACGATCAACGGCCTCGATAGGTTATGTTTCAGGAGGTATTCACCCAACTCATCGCTGGAGCCTGCACCAAACCTGATAGTCGTTGGGAAATTATATTGATAGATCTTGTCGAATGTCATCGCTGAATTTTCTAATGAGCATGCAAATTAAATGATCTCGAAGTAACGCCTGTATTCCCAGTCAGTCACAGACTTCAAATGCTGCTTCCATTCCCATTCTCTTGTCTGTGTAAAGTGTTCAACAAATGTGGAACCGAAAAGTTCCTTTGCCAGCTTCGATTCCTTCATTTGCTGCGTAGCTTCGGAGAGTGTCGTTGGCAATACGCCATTTGAAAAATCAGTATATCCATTCCCCGTAGTTGCGGGTTGTTTCAGTTTCATTTTATTGACGACACCATACAGCCCCGTCGCCAACGATGCCGCCATTGCCAGGTAGGGATTTACGTCGGAACCGATCACTCTTGTTTCCAGCCTGCTCGATTGGTTTCCACCTGGCAATGCGCGTAACGCTACTGTCCGATTGTCGACAGCCCAGGTGAGAGTGGTAGGAGCCCATGCACCTTCAACCAATCGCTTATAACTATTAATGGTAGGTGCAAACATTGGGAGCACATGTGGCAGGCAATGCAACTGACCTGCAATGTAACTCTTAAGGGTTTCGCTCATCTTCAGTTTGTCTTTGTCATCGTGAAAGAGATTTTTCTTGCCGGCTTTGTCCCATAGGCTTTGGTGAACATGTCCACCACAACCTGGCAGGTTCTCATTCACCTTCGCCATGAAGGTGGCCATGATGCCATGTTTGTAGGCAATCTCTTTAACGGCAGTTTTGAAAAGCACCGCGCGATCCCCTGCCTCAATTATGCCAGAGTAGGCGATGGCCGCCTCGTATGTACCGGGGCCCGTCTCCGTATGTAATCCCTCGAGAGGAATATCGAACCGTTTCAGGAGATCGAACAAATCGCTGAAGTATGGATTCTCGAGCGAACTTCTTAATATAGAATAACCAAACATGCCCGGGGTTAGGGGTGTTAGGTTCCGGAATTGTTTATCATTCGCGGTCTGCGGTGTCTCAGCGAAATTGTACCATTCGAACTCTTGCGAAAAGATAGGAGAGAATCCTTTTGCATTGGCCTGCGCAAGTGTTTTCTTCAATAACTGCCTTGGACAGATAGGAGAAGGGTTTCCTTTAGCATCGGTTAGTTCGACCAGGAAAAAAGGGAGATCATTTTCCCAGGGAATCTTTCTAAAAGTTGCCATATCCAGCATGCCGGGACAGTCGGGATAGCCGGTGTGCCAGCCGGTGAAGCTCACGTTGTCATATACTACGTCGGCGGCATCCCAGCCTAGCACGACGTTGCAGATGCCGACGCCTTTTTCCAGGACCGATAGAAATTTATCCGTGGAGATATATTTTCCTCTTAAGATACCATCCATATCGGTGAAAGCGATTTTTACTTTACCTGAAGGATGGTCTTTGATATATTGTAGAATTTCTTTGTTGTTCATAGTTATTCTTTATCGTAATTCGGGGGAAACTGGATTCGAATTTTCTTGAAGTTCGATTTTTGAACCACAACTTGTCCCGTATGTCAACGGGACAAGTTGTGGTTCAAAACCGCGTTTTAGAATCTTCATACCCGTAAAAAATACAAATTATTTCCCTTCTTTTGACTTAAAAAGCTTGAAACTGCCATAGGTAATTCCCAAAAGGAGGAAATAGACAACGGCAAGTTGTTTATTATAAATCGTCATTGCCACAAAAGACACGGCTGCAATGATGAGCGCAGTGATTGGGAATAGTGGATACATCGGCACCCTGAATGGCCTCTCCAACTCTGGCTCGGTTTTCCGAAGCCGCAGCATCGCGATCATCGAGATGATGTATAGCGTAAGCGCACCGAACACAGAAATGACAATGATCTCGAGTGTCTTTCCCGTTAACAGCGTGACGATGCCTATTCCCATATTTACCAACAACGCATTGGATGGCGTCCTGAATTTTGGGTGAATCTTCCCGAGGAATGAAGGAGCGAACTTTACTCTTCCAAATTCAAAGCTCGATCTTCCTGCCGCCAGGATGATGCCATGAAACGACGCAACCAAGCCAAACAACCCAACCGTAATGAGCAAATGATAAAGTATGTTGTCACTATTTACGATGTGACCGAGTGCCAGTGGCAATGGCGAGTCGGAGGTCACACCAGGGCTCTTGTAGACGATGGCCTCCCAGCCTGCAACGCCGATGGAACTGGTAAATGTGAGTACGCAAAGGATGACGAGCGTAAGGATGGCTGAACCGAATCCAAGCAGCATCGTCCTTCTAGGATTGATAGCTTCCTCCGCCACGTTGGCGACGCCTTCAATCGCAAGGAAGAACCATACCGCCGCGGGTATAGCTGCAAAGACGCCTGCCCAACCATTCGGGAAAGCGTTCTGTTTTAGGTTCTTCATCTCGAAATGAGGAAGAGTTATTCCTGCAAACAATAAAAGTTCTCCAACGGCGAAGATTGTGATAACAAGTTCGAATGTTGCAGCGGCCTTCACTTCATAAATATTCAATGCAGTGAATATGGCATATGCCGCGATAGCAATGGCAAGTATCGGTATTTGTGGGAAGAAAAGGTTGAAGTATGCACCGATGGCAAAGGCAATTGCTGGCGGCGCAAAAATGAATTCAATGTTCTGTGCCATTCCGGCGATGAATCCCCAGTCTTTACCGAGTGCGCGCGTTGCATAATCAAATCCTCCGCCCGCCTTCGGTATCGCACACGCAAGTTCAGTGTAGCTGAACGTGAATGTGACATACATGATGATGATAAAAAATGTAGCGATCGCGAGGCCTAGCGTCCCACCTTTCTCCAAACCCAGATTCCAACCGAAATACATTCCCGAGATCACATATCCAACGCCCAGGCCCCAAAGCATGAGAGGGGTGAGGGTGCGTTTGAGTTCAGGCATAGTGATCAATTGACAATGGGCAATAAGCAATATGCAATTGCACTGGTTCTTTGGAGGTTATTTCGAATTCTGCTCAAGATCTTAATTTATACAATCGTGCAGGCCGTTGCCAATTGCCAATTGCCTATTGCACATTGCTCACACTCCCGCGAGATACTGCGAATGAATATACTCCGCCACCGAGGCCAAATTCTTCGTCTTTTCAAATACCGCCAATTGACGGTCGGCTCCCGTTCCGTTTTCAAGCATTTTATGTACATGCGCCACACGATGGCGACTGCCGAGGTGATCGAGAACCGGATCGAGGAAGTCGAGCAGTTCGTAAATCAACAATCGTGTATTGACTTCTTCTTCTTTCCCGAAATCGATCAGGTAGCCGTCCACCCCATAACGACTTGCACGCCATTTGTTTTCATTCAACAACGCGCGTGAATACTGAATGAAGTTGAGATTCTTCGAACGAAGCATGTATATTCTTGCGCAGATTGCCTGGAAAAGCGCAGCGATAGTGATTGTCTCATCCACCGTCATCGGAACATCACATATGCGAAACTCGACCGTGTTGAAGAATGGATGCACTCGAAGGTCCCACCATATCTTCTTCGCATTGTCGATGCAATTAGTCTTTATAAGGAGCTTCACATAATTGTCGTATGCCTCGATGCTTTCGAATGCATCAGGTATGCCCGTACGAGGAAATTTGTCGAAGACTTTTGTGCGGAAAGATTTGTATCCCGTCGATCTTCCTTCCCAGAACGGTGAGTTTGTACTGAGTGCGAATACGTGAGGAAGAAAATATCGGGTTGAATTCGCAATATGGTTAGCCATTTCCCGGGTTTCCATACCAACGTGTACGTGAAGGCCGAAGATAAGATTGCTCCTGGCTGCCTCCTGTAATTCATTCACTATCTCGCTATAGCGAATATGGTCTGTGATCAATTGACTTTCCCAGTGACTGAAAGGGTGTGTACCAGAGGCGCCCATGGCAAAACCAAGATTTCCCGCAATATCTGAGATAGTTCTCCGCAAAATAGACACATCCTTAAATGCTTCGTCAACATCCTGGCAAATGTCGGTTCCTACCTCCACTACTGCCTGGTGCATCTCCGCCTTTACCTTATCCTTGATGACCTTCTGTCCTTCATGAACGATCTTCTGTTCATGACTTTTCAGTTCATGAGTTGTTGGATCGAGCACCATGTATTCTTCTTCAACTCCGAGAGTAAAACTTTTGTAGTTAAGATGCATAGCATTTATTTGGTAAACCGATAGACCATGCCTGCCTATCGGACAGATCTATTTTAAATGTGAACTTCCCTGATGAATATTATTTAAACCAGCTGGAGTTTATGCGAGCCGCGCTTCACATATTCGCCCCATGTAAGATTATCTCCGCCGTTACTGTTCATTGCCCTTTCTATCGCATAATTGGCAGCCGTCTCTACTACCCATTCGAAATTCTCTTCGCCGACACTCGTCCTTTCGGCATCGGGTGCAGGGTTGCAGAAATCTATCGCATAAGGAACGCCATCACGCAATGCCAGTTCCACCGTGTTGAAATCATATCCTAGGTACTTGTTTATCGCGAGTACGATGTCTGTCATCAATTGACGACGCTCCGGCGAAGGAGAGAACTCGGCCACATACCGGAGATGATGAGGGTTGCGTGGCTCGTAAGGCATGATCCGCACATATTTGCCGCCAATGCAATAGCACCGGTAGTATTCGTCGAAGACGATCTCTTCTTGTAAGAGCATTACAAGTTGTCCTGTCTCGCTATGTTTCTGGAAAAAATCTTCCGCGCTATTCAATTTATATACGTGTTTCCAACCTCCACCTTCGAAGGGTTTCATGTAGGCAGGAAAACCAACGTATTTGAAAATGGCATCCCAATCCATCGGAAATGCAAGGTTGCTGAAAGAATCATCCGTAGTATCATTCGGAAGATCGCGGGAAGGAACGATCACCGTCTTAGGAACAGGCACACCGACCTTCGTCATGAGACAATTATTGAAATATTTGTCATCGGCGCTCCACCAAAACGGGTTGTTGATGACAGCGGTACCGGTAAGCGCCGCATTCTTAAGCCAAGTGCGATAAAACGGCACATCCTGGGAAATGCGGTCGATGATGACGGCATATCCGCAAGGTTCGCCCTGCATTGCCTTATCGATACGAACGGGTTCGGCCATTATGCCGGGTATTCCCTTACTGTTCACTCTTTCAACAAACGCTTCGGGGAACGACCGTTCCTTTCCGTGAAGAATTCCAATTTTTTTCATATCAAAAGTTTTAGTGATAACAATAGGCCGGCAGGGCGGCGAACCGGCTTTATCAAATTTATTTTTTCAATGCCACATAAACAAATTAGGTTTCACGCAAAGCCGCCAAGTCTCGCAAAGCCGCAAAGGCATATTTTACGTGGAATTTTTAGCCAAAGAGTTGGCTGGCAATAAAGGTGCTTCAGGTTAAGATTGCTTTTGCGGCTTTGCGAGACTTGGCGGCTTTGCGTGAAACCGGGCGAAATGCCTATTTTTGAAGCCATGCAGTCGGTAAATGTATCCGGTATTCTGGTTGAAAATTCGGTTATCACATCTGAGTTCTTACAGCGGGAGGTCATCGTCGATTTTTTCCTCCCCAAGAACGTCACCGACCCCTCGACAATGAGTCTCCTCTTGATCAACGATGGTCAGAATATGACTGAGTTGGGCCTCGAGACCGTCCTTTCCAACCTTTACTCCTCGAATTCGATTAGCCCGCTCCTTTGCGCGGCGGTGCACACCAATAAGGACCGGAAAAGAGAATATGGGATTGCCGGCGAGCCGGATTACCTCGGCCGGGGCGACAAGGCCGACTTGTACACCAGGTTCATCATCGAGGAATTGATCCCCTTCATTCACGCTTCCTATGCCGTCGAAGGATTCAAGGAGAAATCGATGGCGGGATTCTCGCTTGGGGGGCTGACCGCGCTTGATATCGTTTGGAATCACCCTGCAGAGTTTTCAAAGGCCGGTGTATTCTCCGGATCGCTTTGGTGGCGCAAAGTCGACCAGGAACATGAACACTACAACGATGACCTGCATCGCCTCATGCACCAGCAGATAAGGAAGGGGAATTTTCGGCCTGGGCTTAAATTTTTCTTCCAGTGTGGAAACATGGACGAATCGCTCGATCGCAACAATAATGGAATTATCGACTCAATCGACGATACGCTCGACCTGGTTAGGGAATTGAAGGAAAAAGGCTACGATGAAAATGAGCATATTTTTTATCTCGAAATGCCCGATGGTAAGCATGACATACCGACCTGGGCACTTGCGATGCCGATTTTTCTGAGGTGGGGGTGGGGAAGCTAGGTTGGAGAAGGGAGGCGGGAGGTTGGAGACGGGAGGCAGGAGGCTGGAGACGGGCGGCTGGATGCTGGATCCTGGATGCTGGAGGCTGGATGCTGGATCCTGGATGCTGGGTGCTGGATAATTTTCGAACCGCACCAGTGGGTCCAAGTTTACGAGGGCCACTCACTATTGACAACTCACTATCCACCTGCTTACACCGAATTTGGATGGATGCATACTTCACTGCGTCCTGATGTGCGGAGGTGGAATAGAAAACGAAGGGGATGCTCTTCTTTCGCAAGTGCGGATTGGAGTCGATCTGACGCTTGAACTCTATACCACTGAGACCCGGTAGGTTTACGTCGCAGAGAATAACGAAGGGTTGATCCGTAGTTGTCAGGAGGTATTGCAACGCCTCGTCGCAACGTCGAAACCAGATTAGTTTGTTAGGGATGGCGAGTTCCTTTAGGATTTCGTTCAGGATCTCTTCGTCATCAGCATCGTCTTCAACAGCAATGATAGGGCCTGATTTCATGGGTGTTTTTTTAAAAATATTTAAAACAACAGAAACTCCCAATAAATAATTCTTCTGACTACGATTATCACTCATTAGATGGAATGCCTTTTGTGCTAGCCCTACATTTATTGGTCAGTATGAGAAAAAAGTTTAAGGCTTTGATTTTGAATGACTATCCCGGCGCACCTTACGCGGAATGGATAAAGACCGGCAAGAAAACGATCGAGACGAGGCATAAGGCTTTTAGATATACAGGAGATGTCGTGATATGTTGCGGTAAATCGAATTCTGTGGGCAAGAATGCAGGGAAGGCTTTATGCATTGTAGAATTATGGAAGGTCAGGGCGATGAGAAAGGAAGATGAGGGAGCTTCTGGTGTTTCATATAATCCTGAAATAAAATCGTATTTGCTGCGTAACTGGAGACATTTTAGTCGTGACTTTGATTTTTCGCCACAAAGAGTCTCGGGAGCCTGGCAAAGTTTATTCGACATCACAATTCCAGCGGATGTGCGAATAATAGCCAGACCGGATATTTTACCATATAAAGAAAGAGATTGAGTCGACACTCCAACTCTATTTTTTTCGACCAACGAATCGTATCACTGATCCTTTACCATTATGATAGAGCCCTTCTTTCAACTCTATTTCCTCTTCCGATAATTCTATGACTTCATAATTTGAGAAGTCGGATTTTACCTCTTCAATTGAAAATAGCACGTCTATTTCCTTCGGACCTCCGACTTTGTCGTTTTTGGCTAAATATTCCAGGTGTTTCTTGCTAAATGCCTCGAAGATCACTGTACCCTTCTTCCGCAAGTATTTGTCAAGCGTCTTGTGATAGGATGACTTGATCGCCGCGGGGAAGTGTGCATAGATGAGTCCAATGGCGTCGAATTGTTCATGCTCAAAACTCAATGCTTCGAGTTCGCCAAGCCGGTAGTCTATTGTCACATTGTTGGCCTTTGCGAGCTGCGATGCCTTATTTTTTCCTTCTTTGCTAATATCGAATGCCGAAACGGTCCAGCCGAGTCTGGCTGCAAAGACTGCGTTGCGACCTTCGCCTTCTGCAGGGAAAAGTATTTTGCCCGGATCTAATTTTGCTAACTGTTCTTTTAAGTAGTTATTAGGTTGTTCGCCATAGGCAAACTCCGCGCTACTATATCGATCGTTCCATCGATCGGCCATTTGTTCACTCATGGTATAGCATTTTTATCGACTCTAAGGTAACGTAATAGTTTCCGTATGCACGAGATCGCGGTGTTGAAAAATTATGGCCTGTCAAAACCTATACAAAACTGAAGATAGAACTGATTGTTTCTGTCCGCAGGCGCATTGTTGATAGTACCTTGTTGAATCCCGGGGCACTTGAGTTCTTGCTGATATTGACATACATAGCAGCGAAATAATAAGAAAATATTTCATAAGCAGGTTTTTGATTGGGACATGAGTCGAACTATTTCTCGACTATTTTCCAATATGCATCTTTGCGAATGATTTTACCCTTGCGAAATTCCCAGAGATCACATCCCCGTACTTCGACGCGAATGCCGGCTGTAGTTGTTCCCGTGAGTGTCCACTCAGAAACACCTCTGTCGCCGGCCACCCAATGACGGTCATCACTGTAGTGAACGTCGGGAATTCCTTTGAAGCGACTGGCGAGTCCCTCTCGCACCTGGTCCTTGCCGACATACCTCTTGCCCCATACTTCCGGGCCTCGCGGCATATCGAAAGAGCAATCTTCGCCAAAATAACTCATGATCTCGTCGAGGTCGTGCCTATTGAACGCATCGAGAACTTGCTTTAGTGTATCGACTGTCACTGTCATGTCTTTTGGATTAGTTTGATTTTGAAAAGTCTTATTTGTCGTTCTGCCGTTACAGCCCAGGAAGAATATTTGTATTGTTGACAGGGCTATGAGTAAAATTCTGTTTTTCATGCTCATTGATTTTGCTTCTGGTGGCCTTGGCGCCATCAATAAATTTACGCGAATTTCCCTGCCGAACACTAAGGGTGGGTACTCTCATTGGATCAGTGCAGGGCAGGACGGCTGGTAAGCAGAAGTGTATAGTTTTACTTGCATCTGGTAATAAGAAATAAATAAAGCTCCAACTTGGCCAATAGGCACGATAGATACGGGGCTCGATAAATCAAGAAACGCATGCCAAGGCTTATTTCATCATACGCATTTACCGCTTGTCTCTTTCTCCTTGCATTCAACATTCCAATGTTCGCACAGAAAGATAAAGCAAGCAAGATATCAGTATCACAAAGAAAACAGGAAGGCGCTTTTCCCATCGTAACAGGAGGAAAGCCTGCTACCATCCATTTTGATGCAACGGAGGATCGGGTGATACATATTGCAGCCCATGCACTCAGCACTGATGTCAGAATGGTTTCCGGATTGGGTCCACAGCTCGACAGTTCTGCGGATCTCAAATCGTATCCGATCATTATAGGTACAATCGGGAGAAGCAAACACATCGATCAGTTGATCGGCAATGGCAGAATAGATGTCTCGAGGATCAAAGGACAATGGGAGACGTTTAGCATTTCCGTAATCGATCATCCTTATAGCAGCACCAGGCAGGCACTGGTTATTGTGGGAAGTGATCCACGAGGTACTGCATTCGGTGTCTTTGAATTGTCGAAGTTGATCGGCGTTCAACCATTTTACTGGTGGGCTGATGTCGTACCGGATAGAAGAATGGAATTGTTTGTCAACAAAGGCATGCAGATAATTGGACCGCCTTCTGTAAGATATCGAGGCATTTTTCTCAATGATGAGGATTGGGGGCTGCAACCTTGGGCGGCAAAAACATTTGAACCTCAAACAGGTGACATCGGTCCTAAGACTTACGCAAAAATATTTGAGCTGCTATTGCGTTTGAAAGCCAATTTGATTTGGCCGGCGATGCACCCAAGCACAAAGGCCTTCTTCCATTATCCCGGAAACCGTACGGTCGCCAATGATTATGCAATCATGGTTGGCTCTTCACATGCCGAGCCCATGCTGCGAAACAATGTGGGAGAGTGGGATGAAAAGACGATGGGACATTTTAACTACATCACCAACAAGCAGAAGGTTTACCAGTATTGGGAAGAGCGGGTTAAACAAAACGACGGAAGTGATGCTATTTATACTATGGGGATGCGTGGCGTTCATGATAGCCGGATGGAGGGGGTGAAGGATGACAAAGAGGCTGTTCCCTTGTTAGAAAGGATAATTGAAGATCAACGGGGATTGTTGAGTAAGTATGTCGCTCAGAATGTAACGATCGTACCGCAAGTCTTCACAGCTTATAAAGAAGTGCTCGACATTTATGATGCCGGGCTGAAATTGCCCGAGGATATTACATTGGTGTGGCCCGACGATAATTATGGATATATACAGCGCCTTAGTAATGAGAAGGAGAGTGGTCGTCCTGGTGGTTCAGGTGTTTACTATCATGGCTCCTATTGGGGACGCCCTCATGATTACCTATGGCTGAGTACAGTCAATCCTTTACTCACCCAATCTGAAATGATGAAGGCATACTCTAACGGGACAAAACGGTTGTGGGTGTTGAATGTGGGTGACATCAAACCTCTCGAATATAATATCGAGCAATTCCTGGATATGGCATTCGATGCAAAGCCATTTCTTGAAAGTCGGTATGCGAAGGACCACCTGGCAAAATGGGTAAGTACCGTTTTTGGTAAGGTTGATGCGAAGAAAATAGAAAGTATCCTCTGGAGATATTATCAGTTAGCGTTTGAAAGAAAGCCTGAATTCATGGGATGGAGTCAAACTGAGCCTACTACACAGACTAATCACACAGCATACAATCATTTCTTTTTTGGTGACGAGGCGCAGAAACGAATCGACAAATATTCGACGCTGGAGAAAGAAGTGAAGGAGATAAGAAATAGAATGCCTGCAAATAAAAAGGATGCTTTTTATCAACTTGTGTACTACCCCGTAGTGGGAGCATCCTGGATGAACAAGAAATTCCTCTACCGGGATAAGGCAGTGTTTTATGCGAGGCAGAACAGGCTGAGTGCAAAAGATTATGCGACGATGTCAAGGGCCGCGAACGATAACATTGTAAAGGAAACAGAATATTTCAATCAAATACTTGCCGGCGGCAAGTGGAAGGAGATGATGTCGATGAAACCGAGAAACTTGCCGGTGTTCCAGCCTCCCGTAATTCCTGATCTCAGTTTCACGACGGCAAGGTCGTGGAGTATCGCTCCGGAGGGGTTTGTGAAGGAGGATTCGTCCCTGGTGCTTGAACCGGGCAAGATGATACTGCCGATGTTTGATAATGTTCACAGACAACGTTATTTTATCGATCTATTCCTAAGCAAAGAGCAAGTTGTCTACTGGTCTGCTACAATGTTGCAGGCATGGATAAGACTTACAAGTGAGAAAGGGATTCTCACTCCGGAGGTCGGGAAGAACCAGGTACGACTTTGGGTTGATGTCGATTGGAACAAGGCTCCAAAAGTGGATTCACTTCGTGGACAGATTGTATTCAAGGCGGGCGGGGAGGAGTGGGTCGTCGCTGTCCGGGCACGCAGACTTCAAAGTCCAACTACTCCGAATAAATACCGCTCTCTCGAAAATAATGGCCTGGTATCGTTTCATGCAGGGAGCTATACACGCCAATTCGGTGTGGGATTGTATCTATGGAAAATGTCGGAGGGTTTGGGTTACTCGGGAAAGGCGATGCAGTCAATAAATTTTGGAAGCGCGGGTGAGTTAATGTTAGGAGATACTTTATCCATAAAGAAAAGCAAGGCCCGGTTGGAGTACGAATTTTACATTTTCACGGGATCCTCGGCTGCCGTTAGCGTCTATACGTTGCCGACCCACCCACTCAACAACAAATTAAGTATGCGGTATGGAGTATCTGTCGATGACGGACCTGTTACCATCGTTGATTTTAGAACTTTTGGCAGGAGTGAAGAATGGAAGCAAAATGTTTTAAGCAATAGGGCGGTGAGGAAGGTGCAGCTGCCGTTTCTCGAAAAGGGAAGTCACACGCTGAAAATTTATGCGATTGACCCGGGTGTGGTACTCGATGAGGTGAGGATAGATTTGGGGGGAATGAAAAATGCTTACAGTGTAATTACAGAAGCAAAATAATATAGAGCGGAACAGAAACAGAGCGAGAAACAGAGCGGGAGCGAGGGTCTAACCTCGCTCCCGCTCTGTTTCTCGCTCTTAAATTACTTCTTGAACTCAATAGTACTCAATATATTCTCAGCCACTTTCCGTCCCTGGACCAGGCTCCTCTCACAAGTAGCTCTATAGTGCAACCCTCCGTATAACCGGCTATTGGCCATATCAAGCCCCATGGCTGTAAAAGTATTATATGTTCGTGGAGCATATCCGAGGTAGTCGTAGGTATGCAAAGTCATGGAAAAATTTTCTCCAAACGAATTACTCATCATGGTGAGAACAGCCCCATTAGTAGTGGCATGGCCAGAAGGAAATTCGGGATGGTTGGGTGTTGGTATATACGTCAACCATGTAGGGTCGATCACGGCACGGATATAAGTGACTGGACGGATTGTGTTGAATATATACTTGTCGACAAACAAAGTAAGCGTGGCTTCGTGCTGGCTCAGCCCAACTTTCGCGTAAGCCAGAACAGCTTTATCCAAAGTGGGTTCAGCGAGACTCAACGCCTGAGATAATACAGAGATAAATCCACCCCCGGGACCATAGCCTGGTACATCCTTGAAGTAATCGGCCATTGCCTTCTGGTCAGTCGTTAATGTAAACGATACATCGTACACTTCCTTCACCATCGCATAGAAATCAGAAGAGGGATTCGTTGAATAGGGAGGTAGTGGAACGAGCGCTGTGCCATTTTCAGAACCTGGAACAATTCGCCTGCGTTGATAGGCATAGGGGTTAACGGCTGGCGTTGGTGAAGTTGGTATCCAGAGACCTGGACCAACCGGCGCTACATAAGGAGGGTTAATAATAGCTGAACCATCCGAAGCGGCCCAAGTAGCAACCCGGGTGGCCACTTCTTTTCCAAACACAATGGAGCGCTGTAATGTCTCATCCGGTACGTCATTGGCATAGACTGCCTTAAGGCTATCTTCTACCTGGTTGATTCTAATTTTATTACTCTCGGCTGTTGTAGGAAAGAGTTTCCTGTTCATTTCGGCAAGAGCCGCATTGGCGCTTGCGGCCCAATGATATGCCTTTCCTGGTTGGGTAGCAGGCATTGCTGGAAGACCGTTCAACTGACCGGATAAAGACTGATAGGCAGGCATGCCATTTACAACTGCTTCGTAAGCCGCGATACCACAATATGCCTGGCATCGTTCTGTGGCCTGGCTTCCGGTACCGATTGGTAAAGGAATTCTTAGCATACTGAGTTGCATGTTCAGCCATACCGTCACAACTTCAGAACCGAAAGTTTTCGCCTGTTGCAGGTGGCCGCTTGACGACTTATTTGTTGTTGTTGACAATTCTTCCTCCCTGGTAGGTACTTCTCTATCTTTTTGACAGGCGAAGTTGAACAATGATAGAACGGCGAATACCGTCGCAAGTTTGAATAGATTCTTTGTCATAGTAGTAATCTTAAAGATGAAAGAAATTGATGATCGGGCAGTTTCTCTAAGGCGAATCCTTAAACGATTTCATAGGATAACCTTCTCTGGGGGAGAGGATAGATTCAGAAACTTAATTGACGATGAAAGACAATACCAGAAATGAGACAGCCCGGATGATTAAGGTAATATTTATCTGTAAATCAGCCAACTATAAACTGTTTCATAGAAATATTTATAAATGTAACTTTGATTCCTATCTCAGAAAATACCCATTTGTAGGTAGTCTATTTATAAGAGCTAGGCCCCGTGGATTCTCCTGCCCTTTACAGTTCTTAATGTTAAGTTTCTTGCTTCAGTCGTGCGGTTTGAGCTCATTTGGATTTTAAAACTAAACATGGTTATTTATGAACCCTGAGATTTTCCTGGAGAGATTCGACAAAGCGTTTCAACGGTATGGAAACAAATCTGCCGTTCCAGCTGTACCAAATTTTGAATTAGATGTTTATAACAAACTTTTGAATTTGTTCCAGATTGGAGATTCTTATTACTTCATCATTGACCATCGTACGTTATCCCTCGAAATGGTAAGTAAGGAATTGGAAAATGTATTGGGATATCAAACTTCCGAATTCGATATTTCATTCATGATAAGTAAGATTCACCCCGATGATCATTCCTGGTTTTTAGGCATAGGAGAGGAGATAGCGATTTTTTTTTCGAGTCTACCCGTCCATAAAAGGATGCAGTATAAAGTGCAATATGATGTTCGCTACCTTAAAAAAACTGGGGACTATGTACGGATGCTTTACCAGGGAATTTTATTGGAGCAGAATGAGCAAGGGAGATTCTTGAAAACACTTGGTGTTCATACAGACATATCTCATCTTAAACGGGAAGGCCGGCCGATTTTGTCTTTTATTGGAATGGAAGGCGAACCTTCTTTTATTGATGTGAGTTTTAAAAATGTATATGTCGAAAGAAAGGAAGATTTGACTGCAAGGGAAAGACAGGTATTAAAGCTTTTGATAGAAGGACGGATGAGTAAGGAGATTGGCGCTATTTTGAAGATAAGCAAGCAAACGGTAGACACGCACAGGAAGAATATGCTGCATAAGAAACACCTGGGAAATACGGGAGAACTTATTGGGAGGGCGATTCGGGAGGGTTGGGTTTAAAGGGAAAGCGATGCCGGGTGCGGAGTGCGCCCCCTCGCTCTCGCTCTGTTTCCCGCTCTGTTTCCCGCTCTGTTTCTCGCCCGCGCTCTGCTTCCCCTACTTCGAATATTGAAAATAAATGCCACGACTCATAAAATGTAATCGGTTGCATTACATTTTCATTACTTACAATAAGATTTCAAAATGAGAGATAAAGAGGCGCGCAGGTAATGTTTTATTGCTTTTTCCTGGAGGAGTTCCTAATAATTAAGTCAGACCGAACGATTATTGTATTTGTATGGTTTAAATCACCTACCCCTTTCAAATGATTAATCAGGTTTCGTCCAGCAATTTTACCGATATCGATACCCGGATAATTGATGGTCGTAAGGGTAGGCTCAATTAATTTTCCGATAGAGTCGTTATTGAAACCGACAACTGCTATATCCTCAGGAATCCGGATGCCCTTTTCTTTAAGCGTGCGCATACACACAGCCGCAACAAAATCATTGGTAATAAAAATGCCATCAGGCATAGGGGTCATCGCTAATATTTTTTCCGCAGCGTTGATTCCTGCACTTTCACTTAGGTCTCCTATGACAAGAAGATCCTCTGTGTATTTAATGCCATTGTCATACAACGCATCAGTATATCCTTTGAATCGTTGGGAATAAACATTCCTTTGCAGGCTCGCTGTTACGTGGGCTATATTTTTACAACCCTGGTTAATTAAATGCTCGGTGGCAACATAACCACAACGAGTATTATCTATAACCACTACTGTACTATTGCTGTCTTGTTCTACACGGTCAAAAAAGATAATGGGCACACCTCTTTCTGTAAATACTTTATAGTGATCAAGATTGGTTGTATCCACGGAAAGCGAGGCAATCAGCCCGTCTACGCGTTTATTGAATAAATTGCGGGCGTTGGCAGCCTCCTTAACGCAGCTTTCAGAAGAGTGTGCAATAATAAGATCGTACCCTGCTTCTGTTGTTACTTGTTCTATTCCAGCTAATACCGAAGTAATGAAACTACTATTTAGCTCATGAACGATAACTCCTATTGTATTCGTTTGTTGCTGCCGTAGGCTACGAGCGAAATGATTGGAACGGTACCCCATCTCATCAACCATGTCAGAAATTCGTTTCTTCGTTTTCTTACTGATGGCTGGATGGTCCTGTAAACCGCGGCTTACCGTTGCCGGCGAAACATTAAGCTTCCTGGCAATATCGTAGATGGTGACTTCCTTTTCGTTACCCATATAATCTTTACATGAGAATTAGAACTCGAAAGTAATTTATTTTTTGAAATTTTATGTAATCGGTTGCATTTGTTGAAAAAATCCTACATTAGTGAAGTAAAAACAGCTTGCTATATGAGGAATATACTCTTTCGAGTGATTGCTTTGCTATTCGCAACATTCACCTTCACTACTACATTTGCCCAACGTATCGTTACCGGAACCATTACAGATGATAAGCTTGCTCCACTAGGTGGAGCGACGGTTACTGTAAAAGGATCCAAGATTACGAATATCACGACCGCAGATTTAGCAGGTAACTTTTCTATTAATGTCCCACCTAATGCTAAAACACTGGTTGTATCTTATGTTGGTATGGAGACAAAAGAAGTCTCTATCGGTTCTCAAAATGCAATTTCAATTTTCTTGGTATCTGCCTCAAGCACCCTAACGGATGTCGTTGTGGTAGGTTATGGACGTGCACGGCGGGTAAACCTGACGACTGCCCAAACCTCCGTTGGCGCAAAGGATATTGAAAAGACAGTAAACACTACTATCGAGCAAGCCATTCAGGGCAGGGCCGCTGGTGTTTATGTAACTCAGAATTCCGGTCAACCTGGCGGAGGTATTTCCGTAAATATCCGTGGAATAAGCACCATCAGTGGCAATACCGAACCGCTCTATGTTATCGATGGTGTACAACTTCAAGGCGGCGGTACTACCAACTCTTCAAATCCTTTATCCTCCTTGAATCCTTCAGATATAGAGGATATTCAAGTGTTGCAAGGACCTTCTGCCACGGCGATATATGGATCCCGCGCTACTAATGGTGTCCTCTTGATCACTACTAAACGTGGTCGCGCCGGTGAAGCCAAGTTGAACTATAATTTTCAATATAATATTCAGACCCCCCCTGAGAATTTGCCTGTGATGAATCTTCGGCAATACGCTCAAATGCGCAAGGAATTTCATGCACTCGCAGGAGGTACTACACCCAATGAATTCTTAGATCCCTCTCTTTTAGGAGCGGGAACGGATTGGCAGGGTGCCTTGTTCAATAAGGCGGCCATGCAAAAACATCAGTTAAGTGTTAGTGGTGGCAATGCAAACACTACCTATTATATGTCTGGTGAGTACCTTAACCAGGAAGGTGTTGCCATAGGCTCCGGTTTTAATCGTTATGGTTTTAGAATCAATCTTGATAATAAGCCTAGAAATTGGATTTCACTTGGAGCTAACCTGAGTTTCAACCAAACGAATGAAACGATTACAACGAGCTCGGAAAGTGTAATCTCCGATGCCTTGCAAATTACTCCTCAAATTCCAGTGAAAGACCTTAACGGTGCGTGGGGAGGAGGAGATGATGTTAATGGTGGTAACCAATTTGCTCCCGTTAACCCAGTGGCAATTGCCAGTCTCCGATCTAATGAAAATAGAAGAAGGCAGTTCTGGGGCGGCCTTAATCTCGGGTTGAACTTAGCCAAAGGGCTCACCTTGCGATCTTCTTTTAATACAGATATAGCTTACTCCAATTCCATGTACTTTAATCCAACCTATAAGATTGGATGGGCACAAAATACTTCGGCCACTCTGAATGAGTTTGTTGGAATGAGTACCTATTGGAACTGGAACCAGCTGCTTGAATATAATATACAGATCGACAAACATAATATCAGTGCGATGGTTAGTCATGAGTCGCAAGAATCAAATTGGAAAAATATTAGTGCCAGCCGATCCGGGTTTCTTACTAATGGGATTTTTGACCTGAATGCGGGGGCTGCACCGGGAACAAATGGTGGTGGTTCTGGCCCGTGGGCGTTGGAATCATACCTGGGAAGGATCAACTACAATTTTGATAATCGTTATATCCTGACAGGAACATTTAGGCGTGATGGCTCAGCTAATTTTGGACCGGAAAATAAATGGGGTTCATTCCCGTCTATTTCAGCGGCCTGGAGAGTTTCTCAGGAAGAATTCTTTAAAGTTCCTTTTATCAGTGAATTGAAATTGAGGTTTGAAACGGGTCTTACCGGTAACCAGGGCGGCGGTACAGGAATATATTCACCTTTAGCATCTGGAATATCTGGCCTTGGCAATGGTTTCTTACCGGCACGATATGGTAATCCTGAGTTGCAATGGGAAGAAACAAAAACAGACAACGTAGGCATAAACGTCGGAATGCTAAAGAACAGGATCAATGTAGAGTTTGATTACTACATAAAGAATACCAACAACCTGCTAATGGATAATCCATTACCTTTTTACATGGGTACTAGCGGACAGGGGGCGGTCGGTAACCCACGTGTAAATATTGGTGAGCTTCAGACTAAGGGATGGGGACTTACTATCAATACTACCAATGTAGCCAAGCCGGATTTCAGATGGGAAACCAATCTGAATCTTTCGAGTTTCAGAACGGAAATCGAGAAATTCTATTCAGAAACAGCTGTCGTTGATCGGGTGTCAACTTGGTATGATAGCTACTCTCAATCATGGACCCAACGCTCTGCCGTTGGTCTGCAGCCATGGCTGTTCCGTGGTTACATCGCTGAGGGACTTTTTCAATCCATCGACGAAATCAATAACAGCCCCGTTCGTGTTGATAACACTGGTAACAGGCTTCCAACGAGCGCAACTAATGGTGTATGGGTAGGAGACGTGAAGTACAGGGATGTGAATAAAGATGGGAAGATTGATTTCAATGATGAGACATATATTGGTAATCCCTGGCCAAAATTGTTTGGAGGTTTTACAAATACATTCTCCTACAAAGGACTGGAATTAAGTGTGATGTTTACTGCAACGTTTGGCAATGATATTTATAACATGCTGTCAATGGTTAACAATAAAGCCACTCGTTTTTACACCAGTAGAAACCTGATGCTGGACGTTGCCGATTATGCCAGGATTGTTATGAAAAACGGTTTGCCGGAGTTGGAAAATCCAGGTACAACTGTTCCAAGATTAACCGGGTCTCAAATAGCCAATGACAATAATTACAATGTTGTTAGCACCCGTTTCGTAGAGGATGGATCGTTTATCCGCCTTAAGAACATTTCACTTTCTTACAATTTGCCGACTTCTCTTATTTCAAAACAGAAATTAGTAAAAGGGATTAGAGCGTCATTCGGAGCCCAGAATTTGGCTACGTTCACCAAATATTCCGGTTACGATCCGGAAGTGGGAGCTTCTGTTGGAGGTCCGGTAAATGCCGGCAACCAGGCTATTGGACTTGATTATGGCCGTTATCCACTGACTCCGATATACAGCTTTAGCATTGGTGTAAACTTTTAAAAATTAGACTATGACAAAGATTAATACGAAAACGATAAATTATTTATTGGGTCTGGTTTTACCAATTGTTCTCTTTTCATCTTGTAAAAAAGATTTTCTGGAAAGACCTCCCACGGATGCCATAGTGGATGCCAATTTTTATAAAACTGACGAGCAATTGGCAGCAGCCACCTCTCTACTTTACAATAAGGTCTGGTTTGATTACAATGAGAACCCGGCTTTCAGTTTTGGAGATATCCGCGGAGGTACTGCGTTTAGAGGTTATAACGAAAGAGGGAATGTGGAATTCAACACCACAGATATCACTCCTGAAAACCGAAGAGCGTGGTCATCACTTTTCACTGTAATTGGTCAGTCAAACCTTGCCATTGCCAATATTTACCGGTATGGTGGGCCAGCTCTAACTGAAGGTGCAAAGAAAACGGCTATTGCAGAATCGAGATTTATGAGAGCCGCCGCGTACAGGTTCTTAGTAATGAATTGGGGCGAAGTTCCGATCATTGAAAGTAATCTGACCTTACTTAATGATCCCAGGGTCACAAAGAATACAGTGCCAAGCATTTGGCGCTTTCTCACCCGTGAAATGCGGGCCGTCGCAGCGGATCTGCCAGAAGTTACTCCTGCGGGACGTGTTAATAAATGGTCGGCGGAAGGTATGTTAGCTCGTTTTTATTTAACCCGTGCCGGTGTTGAAGCAACTGGAGGGGCAAGAAACCAATCATTCCTTGACAGCGCTAAGTATTACGCCCACAGAGTTATAACTATGAGTGGAAAGAGCTTGATGACAGTGTATGCGGATTTATTCAAATACCCTTACGATAATAAGAACGAATCTTTATTTGAGTTGCAATGGGAATTCTTACCTGGAAATGCAGGATATGGCTTAGGCAACGGTGCTGTATCGCATTTTAACGCGAGTGGAGAAATAAGCGCCGAAGGTTGGGGTGGAGATAAGGCCGCCACATGGTGGATGCTGAGTAAGTATGAGGGGTTTGCCGCCTCAGGGGATACGATGCTCCAGGGGCGTACGCTTGACCAGAGACTTAAAGCAAGCTTTATGCTTCCTGGTTATTCCTATGCAGAAATCACGCGGACAGTAGGTGGAGTAGATATCAAACCTTATGTAGTTCCCTTCACACTTGATGCGCAACGCAATTTTGCGAATATTAAAAAATATACAATCGGTCAGGGTAAGGATTTCGGTATGCCCACTATTGAGCCGCAGCGCTATCCGAACAATACTTATATGCTACGTTTAGCTGAAATGTATCTAATATATGCGGAAGCTACGTTGGGTAGTGGAGCTTCGACAAGCGATCCGACAGCAATGCAATACTTTAATGCAATTCGAACAAGAGCTGGCTTATCGCCTCTTTCAGATCTTTTAGGCAATCCATTGCCAATTACTCTAGATGATATCCTTAACGAGAGATTCAAGGAGTTTGCGATAGAAGGAATGGCGTGGTATGATCTCGTGAGCTTACATTACTGGAATCCGACAAAGGCTTTCAGCATTTTGAATTCACAAGATCGGGGCTTCTATTACATTACCCCGGATAATGTCACGAATCCTTCAGTGTGGACTATCAAGAAAACGCCATGGGCCAACCCACCTGCTAACCCAAGAATGATCAATGCAAACGCAGGGAATTTCAGAATTCCTATCCCTTCGGTTGAAATGGCACAAGCTCCTTGGTTAAGCAATCCAGCTGTTGAATATCCATAAATTGAAATCGCTTTTTAAATAGTAATATTTAAGTAAAATGAAAACGACAACTAACGCCTTGCTAATGTCTATTATGGCAATTGCTGTAATAAGTAGTTTCTCATCCTGTACAAAGGATAAGAGTTCAGGTGGGGAGCCTCGGATAACATATGTCCGGGTAACCAATCCTGTTTCATCAGATTCGTTATTAGTTGGTGCCGCGCAGGGACAACTAATCGCCATTGTAGGTGAAAATCTGCAGGATGCCGTTCAGATCTGGTTTAATGATCAGCGAGCTGTATTGACCCCGGCATACATTACCAGCACTACAATTCTCGTCAGTGTGCCCACAAAAATTCCTACTGAAATAAATAATAAGCTCAGGATAATTTTCGCTAACGGAAAAGTACTTGAACATAATTTTCAGGTGCAGATAAGTAAGCCGACTGTTTCAGGAATGGTTTCGGAATATGTGAATGCCGGCGATGTGGCGATTATCACCGGTAATTATTTCTATGCGCCACTTACGGTCACCTTTACAGGTGGCGTGACAGGCGAAATAGTTTCGATAAAGGATCAGGAGATCCAGGTGCGTGTTCCTGCTGGAGCACTACCCGGTCCAATCAAAGTGAAAACGAATTTTGGCGAAACAGAATCTGAGTTCCTATTCAGAGATAACAGGAATATCTTCATTAGTGGCGATCCTCATGAAGGCTGGTGGGGAAATTACCTCGTGACCACTCCAGCCGCTGGTGGTCCTGCAAAGATTAGCGGAAACTATTATCGTTTTAAAAAGCAGGTTGCTGCCTGGGTTTGGGATAGCCCCGAAGTAGCGGGCGGTCCGGCTAATTCGATGCCAAACCATGCTACGAAAATTCCAGATGCGGCGATTATAAAGCCTGAAGATTATCTATTAAAGTTCGAGGTCAACACAATTAAGCCTTATAGTTCAAACCGGATTGTTTTGAACCTGGGTTTGGCTTCCGAGGACAATAACAACTATGCCTGGAATCCTCCCTACGATTCTAAAGGACAGTGGAACACGGTCATCATACCGTTCAAAGACATCGTCCAAAGCTATGCGGTTAGACCCGTTGTAAATCCGAATGGATATTGGTCTCGGATATTGATTTTTGGTCCAGGGGCGCTTGATGCAGATATCTCCTTCGATAACTTCAGGGTAGTACCAAAGCTTAAATAACATTCAGTAAGTATACAATCAAGAATAATGATCAATAAATTAAACATAAGGCTGTTACCATTGGTAGGTTTCATACTGGCAATAGTGGCTTTCGCGTCTTGTAAAAAGGATGAGGACACAGGTACTGACCAGATAACGCTGCTAAGTTTTGGTCCCACTGGAGCAATGCATGGTGATACATTGCGGTTTTTTGGGACGAATTTGGACAAAGTGACTGAAATTATTTTTACAGGTACTAGTGCTAACATTGAGAAGGCCGCCTTCATTAAACAGAATAAGGAGGAGATCATAGTGATAGTGCCAGTGGCAGCTGAGCAAGGATTCGTTACACTCAAGACACCTCAAGGCGATATTGTCACTAAGACCAGGTTGAATCTGAGTGTGGCTACTACTGTGACTTCCATGACTGCCCAGGCTCGCCCAGGGGAGAATGTAACATTAACTGGAGATTATCTCAATTGGGTTACCAGGGTGACATTTGCAGATGGTAAAAATGTCGATACGTTTGTAAGCAAAACACGAACTCAATTGGTAGTTAAAGTGCCATCGGATGCGCAGACGGGACGGCTAATAATAAACTATGGTGGTACCGCTCTTATAAGAATTACGACAACGGATACATTGAAAGTGACACTGCCTATGCTTACAGGTGTCTCTCCAAATCCAGTTAGACATGCTGCGAACCTGACAATTACGGGTACCAACATGGATTTGACCAAAAAAATCATATTTACTGGTGTAGCCACTCCGATAACGACTTTTGTTAGTATAACTGCTACTCAGATCGTGGTTACTGTTCCCGCGGGTGCAAGAGCCGGGAAAATTTCATTAGTAGCTGCTTCTGGAGTTATGACCACATCAACCATTGACCTGAATCTTGTGTTGCCGTCGATTACAACCATGACGCCAAATCCAGTGAGCCCTTTGTCTAATTTGACTCTTACCGGAACCAACCTTGACATCGTCGATTCTATTACCTTCCAGAATGCGCCGGCAGTTAAAGTCTTTGTTAGCCAATCTGCAACACAATTGGTCCTGCGCGTTCCTACAGGGGTATTGAATGGCAAGATCGTGTTGGCTGTGAAGAATTCAACAGTCACAGTTGAATCAGCTGATATTTTGCAGATCAGTGGTAATGCGCCGCCTCCAACTATGTCATTACCGATTTACAATGATGTTGTTACTGCCAACTGGAATGGCTGGATTGGTGGTGGATGGGGCGGTACGTCGGATAGAAATAATCCAACCCCGGTTCGTGAGGGAACCAAGTCAATTAGGATAAGTTATGTAGGGGGTTACGGTTCTCCGCTCCAATTAGGGGGTGCCAGCATCAATTTAGCAACCTACACTACCATGAAGATCTCAGTATACGGTGCACCGGGCAGTGCGGGTAAGGTCATAACAATTGGAATCAATGGAGTGAATGGCAATTACAATATAACCGTAGTAGAGGGTGAATGGACTGATTACTCCATTCCAATTTCTACTTTAACGTCCGCTGCTTCTTTGGCTGAAATATGGGTTCAGGAGTTTAGTGGTACGGGAGGGTTTACGGTTTATGTGGATGCGATTGGGTTGAATTAGGAAAGAGAAAGGAATAGAGCGGGGTAGTTCCTCGCTCCCGCTCTGTTTCTGTTCCTGTTTCTCTTTCTGTTCCTGTTTCTGTTTCCTTTTCTGTTTCTTTTCCCGTTCCCCTTCCTCGCACCTCCCATATCTCCTTGCAGTGAAAGCCACCTCTCTATTCTGAGCTATTACTGCTCTCTGTCAAGGTTTCGTATCATCACGAACAACATTTTTGAAATCTCTTCATACAGCGAGCACAGCTTTTTATTTAGTTCAGCAGGCATGGCTTCTTCAGCCGTTAGAAACGTAACAAGGCATGCACTTTCAAACGTGGAGCCCCTCGCGGTTGTATAAAAGTTTCTTCTGTCTTTCTTGCTAAGCTTTGCACTTCCTTCTGCGATATTGAGCATGATGCTTACACTTGCACGGCCTAGCTGGCTCTTGGCATATAAGGGAATAACTCTGTTTCCTTTTAAGAATCGGAACACTTCCTGGTTTGCGACGAAAGCTTTTTTGTATACTTCAAGGTTTTCGTAGGAAAACATAGCGATCTTTTTCACCAAGGTAGCCTGCCAGGAGTGCAAGAGGAATGTTGGCAAAGGTGAATTCACCAAGAATAAAACACTTTTTGTTGTGAAAAAAAGTGAGAAATGGGGGAGGGATGTACAGGAATAGAAAAAGGAACAGAAACAGGAACAGAGCGGGAGCGAGGGAGTCGCACTCGGCACCCGCTCCCACACTCCGTTTGTGCCCCACATTGGAATTTTATCGAACCAGTTTATTGAAGATTTGGATTTAATTTATAAGCTTAAAACGATTCTTAAACTAAATAAGCATTTTTAAAATCAACCTATAGTAATCTTTTTTACGTTAGGTGATTTGCTAAATTTATAGCCGCCAGATAATCTCTCGTGAGGCGGTACAGTCGACGATCCTTCAAACCTATAGATGGAATTCTAACCCGGTTTATCTACCTAAAATAGTTATTAAAACTACCCGGCGTCACCTCCATACAGGCATAAACTTTCTAAAAATTACCAGCCAGATTTATAAGTAACCCCGTTTGTATTTGCGCTACTCATACCTCGTAGCATTTTTTATATTAAGTAGCTGGAAAAGGATGTGTTGAAAATATTGTTTACCATTATAAGTAGCGTATTTTATCGTAAATACAGACGT
>JACMKU010000077.1 GCA_014379965.1 Chitinophagaceae bacterium | reverse complement strand
TCAATATAATCAACCTTTTTTTATTAAGGATGATCCTATCTGCATACCGCATCTCTTCACCAAGCAACAAGACCAGGAAATAGCCGGGTTCTTCGCTGCTATGTTCGCTTGGGGTAATCGTACAACTATCATACAGAAGTCGAGGCAGCTAATGGAACTGATGAATATGGCTCCTCACGCATTTTGTCTCCATCATAATTCGGACGGGTTGAAGAGGTTATTGGAGTTCAAGCATCGTACATTTAACCCCACCGACCTCTTATACTTCATAGAATTTTTAAAACATCATTTTTCTAAACATGATAGCCTCGTCACGGCTTTTACTATGCATGGCGATACCATTGAGGACATGCTTACAGGATTTCATCACTATTTTTTCTCTCTCGAGGATGCCCCACTGAGAACAAGAAAGCATATCTCGACGCCGGGCAATAATTCCAGTTGCAAACGACTGAACATGTTTCTCCGCTGGATGGTGCGTCGGGATGATCGTGGAGTAGACCTTGGCCTATGGAGATCGATCTCTCCCTCGAAACTGATCTGCCCCATTGATGTACACGTCATGCGTGTAGCAACCGAACTCAGACTCATCGACAGGAACAAAGCGGACTGGAAGTCGGCCGTTGAATTAACCGATCGTCTTCGGGAATTCGATAATGAAGACCCTGCGAAGTACGATTTCGCGCTGTTCACACTTGGTGCGGAGGAGAGGTTCTAGCGGTGAACGGTGAGCAGTAGGCGGTGAGCAGTGAATCGTGAGTAGTCAATAGTGAGTGGACTCGGGCTATCGTAACTTTTTATAAGGATTCGAGTATGACTAGTATGAAATTTCAAACGCGACTAGTGTTTACGAAATTCGGGGTATACTCACCATTCACAACTCACTGCTCACTGCTCACTGCTCACCGCTCACTTCCCTTAATTTTGTCAAATGAACCCTCCCGAATCCTGGCAAGCCGTAGCCGCCTCGATGGACATGGCTCCAATTGTTCAAGAAGGACAGTGGTTACAGGAATTAGAAAGCGAGATCAACCGATTACTTGTTGATGACTTTGACCGCCTGATATCGATCTTATACCGCATGGATGTGAGCGAGGTAAAGCTGAAGCGATTGCTTAAGGAAAATCCGGTGGAAGATGCGGCTCGCATAATCTCCGCATTGATGATTGAAAGGCAGGCTGAAAAATTAAAATCCCGCCAACAATCTAGTGGGCGGGACAAAGCATTAGATGATGAAGAAAAATGGTGATGCTTATTTTTTCTTCTCGAACATTAATTCCCTGGTCTTCTCCTTATCTTCTTTTTCTCTCTTGAGATCGAACATCGTTCCGAATACGTGATCCCAAATGGTTGAGCTTACTCCATAACCATTATGTTCGTTCTTATAGTGATGGAGGTGATGATTTCTCCATAGCGGCTTCATCCACTTAAAGGGTGGGTTCCACGCGTGAATAGCGTAATGCATACTACCATACATAAGGTATCCGAAAATAAAACCGGGGAAGAACATGAATGTATAGCTCCCCATGGCGAGGTATGTTAATCCGAATACGACTGAGGAGATGACCAGGCTAGGTATGGGAGGCATAAACAACCGCTGGCGATCCCTTGGATAGTGGTGATGATTTCCATGTAAAGTATAAATGAACTTCTTTGCCCTGCCGCTATTGGCTACCCAATGGAAAAGAAAACGGTGCGCTATGTATTCGAAAAGAGTCCAAAACAACATTCCTCCCAGGAATATAAGAACGATCCTGGTCAGTGAATAATTGAAAGCTGCTCCGCTGTAATAGAGCATATATCCAATCACAGGAAGATACATACCCCAAATCACCAGGGGGTGGGTCTTTGTGAGCATTTCCAGGAAGTCGTTCTTAAACAGACGGGCCTGGCCTTTGTTATTAATTTTTTCGAACTCCATGCGGCAAAGATAGTAAAACAGGGTCGTGAAAGCGTTCATCAACTCGCTGAAACTGATAGCCTTTAGCCTTCAATAGTTTAATCAGGGCGGGCAGCCTGTTGTAGAATTTGTCAGTCCGTTTTGGACCTGCTCCAATATGAGTTAAAAGGATGAAACCATTGAGATTTGTCCGGGGTGAATTCTCATAACTAATAATAGAATTATAAATCTGTTCGCTGCTGCGATAGTTCGGCATTTCTGGAGTCGTGTAATCTGCATGACTCATTGTACCAGGAGTATAATTGATGAGATCCAGACCAATCTCTCTGGTCCATTCAACGATTGTATCATTATACCATTCATAAGGAGGGAGAAAATGTCTAACCTGTCTTAAATCGATACCATTTCTTTGCATCGCATAGAGATTAGTATGGAGATCGCCACGAAATTGTGCTTTGGTTACAAGTAATCGATTACGATCCGACCAGTCTGCATACAATAAGTGTTGATCAGAATGCGGACCGAGGTAGTGTCCCCCTTGTTTCAGCTTACCGATAAGTTTTTGAAATTGACGGTTTAAATAGAAACGACCAGTCAAGAAAAAAGATGCCTTCACGTTCTCCTTCCGCAAAGTCTCTTCTATAATTGTCCCCCCTTCTCCAAACTCGTCCCCTGTAAATACGAGTGCGATGTTCCTAATGGTAGTATCTCCCTGAATAATCCCGCCATGACTATATGAGAAAGATTTAGTGGGCTTCTTCGAAGCTGCTTCTTTCGCCGCAAGCAGGTATATCAGGGAAGCCGTTCCATCCATCGTTGGCTCATTGGTACTGTAATCCCCGTAATCGTCGTGGTAAACCGCAGCTTCGCTTTGAAATTCCGCGTACTCATCAGGATCTTTTAATTGAATTCCGATAAGACTTTTATAAATACTACCGTAAACAGGTCCATCTACCAACCCCCCGTCTATAGGATATTTGCCAATGTGGGTGAAGGCAGAATGCGGATCAACTGGCGTGTCTCCGTGGGCGGGTAGACCATAGACCATGCTGGTACCCCATGGATTGCAGCCAAACAACCAGTCGAAGTTCGCCTGCTCCAGGCCTGAAAATGTCTGATCCCCGGTGAGCTCGCGATACCAATAGCATTGTATCGCAAACGATGTGCGCAAATTATTGCTACACCAGATGAAAGGAATGCCCTGGTAAAAAGCATTCGACTTTGCCTTAGCCCAGACTTTCCGTATCCCTTCACGGTAATACATAATGATGGAATCACGCTGTCTACCCTTCAATTGCTTCGCGAGTTCATAATGGCCAACATTGATGAAAGGATACCATTGATAGTGCTTTGCGGTATCTGCACCCAGCCATGGAGTGACGGGTTCCTTACGCGCAAAGTCATAAGCCATCTCGAGAAATCGCCTGTCAGTTTTAATATTCTGTTTACCTCGTTGAACTTGATGCACCATTGCAGATCCCAATTCCATGTCATCTACCCAGTTGTCCTCCGCATAGATGTAGGGTGAGCGCACGGAGGCGGTCTGGCTTGCACCTGGCTTCCTGAGGCCATATTCCAAAGCCGAATTCGCTCGCAGTTGAAGTAGTCCGGCGAAGTTGAAATCCGCCGTCGAACTCTTTCTCTTCGATTCCGACATGAACATTGTACTTCCCAGGGCGAAGGCGCTCGCGAACTTGCCGGCGGTCGAGGCTGTGCCTGTTGTGTTGTTCATAAACTTCCCCCGTTGCTGTGGCTCGCCGCTTACGAAATAAACGGGCCGCTGATAACCCCTTCCGTAAAAACTATCCTGCTTTGGGATGCGCATTCCCATATGATCGCGATCATCTGCTATTTGATTAAACATCCAATCCTCCCTTGGATGCATCTTGAGTAACCAGTCAAGTCCCCATTTTGCCTCATCGAGAACATCCGCTCTGCCATTTTCACCATCTAAGCCATCCGGGTTCTTCTTGTCGCTAAAAACTCCCGGGAAATCTCGATAAGCCATCAGCAGGTGATAGGTGGCGTTTGCTGATGTAGTAACATATTGCAGATAGTCGCTGGCATCATGCCATCCACCAACTGCATCTATAACAGTACTATCTTTTATCCCGGCTTTCTCACCATATAAAACATATCCATCATGAGTGTGACAGCTGTCTTTGAGGTAAGGATTAAAACCTGTTCGTTGTTGCCGCATATATCGAAGGCAGAAATCGGCGGATCCCTCATATACATTGTCGCCGATCGCGAATTCCGGCGACGCAATACCCCCAGCAAGTATGTAATAGCGTCCTGTTGTCTTAAATCGGGAGAAATCGAGGCGGTAACTTTGTGCGAATGGACCGTATGCGCCGAAAGCCTGGCCAGCGCCCGAGGTGAATACTGCTTTTCGTGTAGTAGCGCTCATTAACTGAAAAGATTCCAGTTGATCCTTGTCTTTACTACACCACACAGCTACCTTAAGACCCCCGGTCGTATAGCCAAGTTGATTGATACGAATCCATGCAGGCCGTTGTTGAGTAGTAGTAGCGAGCAGGAGTGGTAACAGTAGAATAAATAACCATCTTTTCATTGGAACTCGTTATAGTTGGTTCTAATATTCAAGTTACAAACAACCTTCCTAACTTAGCGCCACTTTAATCAATCGAAGAATGAAACTCGTCTCCTACAGCAAAAACGAACATGAGCAACTGGGTGTGTTGATCAATGATTTTATCTATGACATGGAAGTATTGCATCCCGATCTACCCGGGACGATGAGTATGTTCCTTAACTATTGGGAAGACACATTTCCGATTGCACAGGCGGGTGAGTTGTTACTGAAGGAAGGAACGAGGACAAGCAATCGAGGCATAGCACTGAAAGACGTATCGCTTATAGCGCCTGTACCGTTTCCTACCTCCTGCCGTGATGGATATGCGTTTAGACAACACGTTGCCGCTGCAAGGCGTAATCGTAAGGTCGACATGATCCCCGAGTTCGATCAATATCCCATTTTCTATTTTACCAACCATCATAGTATCCAGGGACCGGGTGAAGTGAAATGCATGCCCGATCATTTCGAGAAACTGGATTTTGAACTTGAAGCTGCCATTGTGATTTCAAGGCATTGCAGAAATGTAACGGCAGAAAATGCCGACCAGCACATAGCCGGCATTATGATCATGAATGACCTTAGTGCCCGCCGCTTGCAGATGGAAGAGATGTTATTGAATCTCGGGCCGGCAAAAGGAAAGGACTTTGCCACCGCCATCGGTCCATGGTTGGTAACGCTCGATGAACTGGAGCCATTTGAAATTCCTGCAAAGGATTTTCATACGGGGAAGAGCTGGAATTTAAAGATGACATGTAATGTCAACGGCATTCAGGTAAGCGAGGGAAATCTCGGTGATATGGATTGGACATTTGCTGAGATCGTTGAGCGCGCCTCATATGGCGTAGACCTCTACCCTGGTGATGTGATCGGCAGCGGCACAGTTGGTACAGGTTGTTTCCTTGAACTTAACGGTACCGGCAAACTAAACGATCCACAGTACCTGGAGCAATGGCTACAAGCCGGCGATGTAGTAGAAATGGAGATTGATGGATTGGGTAAGCTGGAGAATACGATAGTTGCGGAGGAGAGTGATTGGAGCATCTTAAAAAAAAAGGTGAGTGGTCAGCGGTGAGCAATGAATGGTGAGTAGTGAGTATACCCCGCATTTCATAAACACTAGTCATGTTTGAAATTTAATACTCGTTACTTTCGATCCCTTATGGTAGTAACGATAATCAGAGAGCACTCACTACTCACTATTCACTGATCACCTCTGACCGCTGACCGCTGACCACTCACTATTCAGATTCTCACCTTATTCGCCCTACTCGCCGTCGCAGCCCCCTTATTAGTGACTTTTCCTAAGAATGAGTCTTTTACCTTTAGTTCTTTCTCGGCGTTCACTTCGGCGGATCCTATTCCATCATTGTCGATGTCCATTTTCTGAACTACGAAATCGGCGGCTTTGATGCTACCCACGCTTTTGTTCCTAATAGTGACATTCTCCGCCTTTCCACTGAGTTTGATGTCTCCTACGCTCTTGTTATCGATGGTCAATTTACCAGCATTGAGTTTAAGGGTTACTGATCCCACACTCTTGTTGCCGATCTTTAGATCGTCGAAACTTAACGTCTGATCTGAAGAAACATCTCCGACGGTCTTCAAATCCATTTCCTTCAGTTTCCTAAATGTGATAAAAACCTTCATCTTTTTCTTAGTGCTGATGTTCACGTCCTTCTTCATGCTGATCACCAGTTTGGAACCTTCATTCTTTACTTCGAAATACGATTGCAGGTTATCATCGGCCTCTATCTTTACTTCTTCCTTATTCCCCTGCGAAAGCTGAACGCTAAACGCACCGCTCACAGTCATTTGATCGAAAGGCTGAACGGCAATGTCCTTTGTAACTACGTTACCACTCCCTTCAATCTTCGGTTTGTTTTTATCATTTTCCTGCGCCAACATTGAAAGCGAGGAAAGCAGAGTAATGGCGAGCAAAGAGAAATAAATCCTTCTCATGACTAATTGGTTTAAGTTGAAAAATTAATTGATTTTAGACGAAATCCTTCGTAGAACGAAGTTGCTAGTTTGTTTGTTACAAACGATGGAAAAAAATCCTGTCCACTTGTCAATGTGAAATGAAGCCCAACCCCAATCAGCAGATTTTTACAGATATTTGCTTTATACCCAATACTTTAACCATGACCGTCGACCTTGAAACATTAAAGCCGGTTGAGAAACAGTACTACCTACAACATGTGATAGCGCCGAGACCGATCTGTTTCGCCTCTACGATTGACAACAGAGGTTTGGTGAATCTGAGCCCTTTTAGTTTCTTCAATCTCTTCTCATCAAATCCTCCGATAGTCGTTTTCTCACCATCGAGACGCATGAGGGATAACACGACGAAGCACACACTGGAAAACTTAAAGGAGGTGCCGGAGGTGGTGATCAACATCGTGACGTATGATATGGTCAGGCAGGTTTCGCTCGCCAGTTGCGAGTATCCTAAAGAGGTCAATGAGTTCGCGAAGGCTGGATTCACCGAAGAGCCGTCTACATTAGTGAGACCTCCGATGGTGAAGGAAAGCAAGATGAAGATGGAGTGCCGGGTAAATGAAATAAAATCTCTAGGTGATATTGGGGGAGCAGGCAATCTTGTCATTTGCGAGGTTCTAAGATTGCACATTGACGATTCGCTGCTCGACGGGGAAGGCAAGATGGATCAGCTCAAGATCAATCACGTGGCTCGACTTGGCGGGGATTGGTATTGCCAGGTGAATGAAAGTAATCTCTTTAAAGTGGAGAAGCCAAATACCCAACTGGGTATTGGTGTGGATGCACTGCCGAAGGCTATACGCATGAGTAAACTTCTTTCAGGTAACGATTTGGGACAACTCGGTAATGTAAGTGAAATGCCGGTGATCGAGCCTTCTTTTGATGATGATGTGCTAAAGCAGATCATTCAATACTACAGTATCAACCCAGAGGAGATGGAGAAAGAACTGCATGTGTACGCAAAGAAACTTCTGAAGCACGGCAAAGTGCGGGAGGCCTGGCAAGTGCTTCTGGCGTCATCATAGACCTACTCCCCGATAAAAACCTATGTGAAATCTATGTACCTATGTGGTTCAAATTATTCGACCTATTTTATCTTTCTGATCTTTCTGGATTGGCCACGGTAATTTTTGAACCACATAGGCAAATAGGGTTTCACATAGATTATTTAGATTGGATTTTCGAAAAGCCTTCTATGCCCATGGCTTAAGCGCACTCTCAATCTTATAAAGGGAATAGTTTTGAATCATGCGAGCCTCCATTAGGGGTATATAAGGTATAAAGATTGTTCCTCCCGCAGAATAGAGTTGAACGGACGCCAGTCCTCGACCAAGTTGATAGAGACTTTGTTTGATATGAACCGACTGGACCTTCTCCCACTTCACGATTAATTCATGTGTGCCGAATACGCCCTTTTTAATCTGCAAAGCATCTCCACCCGTCCATAATCGGAATCGGCGTTGAAAGACCCAACTGTTTATCATTATCAGAATGGGCAGGGCAAGAATTAAGAATGAACCTAAACCGAGAGAAATATAGAGAATTGGCAACAATACAAACGCAGGCAACACGCCAAGCAACAGGGTTTTCCTGAAAATGAACGCCCGGCTTATCCTAATCGGAGAAATTTCCTTCACCAGGAGTAATGGGTGGTAATCCATAACTAATGACGTAATAAATTCCTGACGCGTTATCGGAACCTTTACCTGCAATTTCTGTTGCAAGTGGTCGGCGCCTGTTGCATGAAACTGTAACAGGAATACCCCAATTTTCTGCCTGACCCAATTCGCTTTCCATGATATGAATTGAATTTTCTTATAGGGTACGAACTTCTCTTTCTTATTAATCAGTCCTGATGCAATTCGAAAACCATTGCCTACCCGTGTAATGGTGAACTCGAAATAAGTGAGAATGATCTTGATAACAGATAAAGCAACTGAAACGAGGAGAATGAATAAGCCTATCAAAACCATCAATTTCGAGGGATCAGATTGCACCCTCTCATTCAGCCATTTTATTGCACCTGTATATTCCTTATCGGATACTCCGACGCTCTCCATGGAGGAATAAAGGAAGGCGACAAGAATGAGAAATGCTTCTAGATGATTGGCCGACAAACTGAGCTTCATAAGATCATTTCCTGAAAGCGTAATCAATGGCTCTTCCACCGTTGCCTCAGGTTGGCCTTCGATCCCAACCCGTTGTGTACCAAGAATAAGCTTCCTTAGCGAAGCCGAACGTTGCTTATCAAGGGCATCGATCTTCACCTCCAATTTTTCCGATCCGGCTGAATCGAAGGAAAGCCTTGATACATTCAGGAGTTTGTGTAACCAGGTCTGCTCAATATGAACTGCCTGTATTTTCTCCAGCGGAAGAGTAATATGTTTTTTGGTGAGAAACCCTCTCCTGATCACTAGCTCATTATTTACGATACTGAATCGAAAGTAGAAATATTCGAAACCAGAACGAGCGAGGGAGACTATGGAAATTACCAATGCGATTACCTCATAAGTATCAACGTTACTTGATTTTTTTCGAAAAATCATTAATAGGATCAGCGGCCAGATGAATCTGAAGATTTCTGTCAATCCTTTAAACAGCATGATGATCAACGCCGCCGGCGACTGTCGCTGAGATTTGGTCCAATCAGTCTCCGTGCTGGTCATCATATCCGGATTTTTTCATGATAAAATCGCGAAGTTCGAAAGCTCTTTCCTTTGCAAGACCTGGTATTTTGATATCTGCGCCTTCCGTACCGGCGGTGTATACCGAAAGCGATGCGAGATTGAGCTTCCGTTCGAAAGGGCCAGCATTGACGCTGCAATGTTGTATCCGGTTAAAAGGACAAACCGAAAATCTTTGCATGATCCATCCGCTCTGGTATACCAGATCTCTCTCGCGAATTGCGTAGGCGCTTCGAGCTACCGACTTGAATGTGATCCATATTTGGAGAAGGAAAAGACAGATGATGCCCGCTGCAATAACGGGAACCCAAATTATCGAATGAAGGGCGGGAGTAAAATAGATAATAATCCCAGCAATCACGCCCATCACACCCCATCCAATCAGTGAACTCCAAAGGAGCACTTTTTTGTAAGACAGTTCAATTGGCTGCAGAGAAATCGTCTCCGCCTTTGGCAATAGGGCAAGATCGACAGGGTCGTTGTCAAAGCGGTTCATAAGCAAAAATAATGTAGAAAATGGACCGCTGATTGTCATGATGGTTATGATTTTCGCGTATAGACTCCATAATCAGGTGGATTACGATCATTCCTAGATCATAAAAATCATGAAAATCTGCGGTCAAATTTTTCACCATCTTATGGGTTTCATGGATCAAGGCTGCCATAAAAAAAGGGTCGCATTGCGACCCCTATGAATAATGTACTTACAGTTCGATTACTTGCCACCAAAAACCTTTTTCAGGATATCAGTTGCGCGTGCTGCGGGGTTGGCGCGTATGTTTGCTTCCTCTTTCGCCACCTGGTCAAACAATGCCTCAACTGCCTTTCCAACAACATAAGAAGTAAGATCTGGATTCATCTTATTGAAAGTTGTCGGCAGCTTATTGTAGGATGTGACTATATCGGTATAGTATTTAGTCGCCTCCACTTTATCAAGTGAAGTCTTGACAGAAGGCGTAAATGCGGCCGTTAATTTTTCCGCTGTCTTCTGTTTGAAATACAACGTGGCGGCATCTTTATTCCCCCTCACAATATTGAGTGCGTCTGTCAACGTCATCTCCCTGATCGCATCCAGGAAAATTGGTTTAGCAAATGCTACTGCATCTTCGGCTCCCCTGTTGATTGCAAGGATTGCTTTGTCTACTTGGGAACCCATGCCTACCTTCCTAAGGGTTGTTTCCATTTTCTTCGCATCTGGGGGAAGGAGCATCTTGTATATATCGCTGCCAAAAAATCCATCGGTCTTGTTCAGATTAAGAACTGCATTAGTGACGCCTTGGGTGAGCGCCTCTTTAATTCCCTGGCCGGCTTCATTCTCGGTAACACCACCGGCGCCTTTAACCTTATTTATTAATTTAGGAATCGTGAGTTGCGAGAAGGCTTCTCCTGAAAAGAGGAGCGTCGACACTAAAAGGGCGGAAAAGAAGGTTTTCATAATTTGATTTGATTTAAACTTCCGCCAAATTACCCGCCCCTCGTGAATAATGCAACAAAAAAGGGCAAGTTTGACGATACTTTAAGGCTTTACAAGCTTAGAGACGGGTTTCGCCGTGATGGGGTTGCGCAGATTTACTATTTGGCTGTCTTTTTCGGGACTCATGTTGAAGGCCAGCCTTTTGACAATTCATCCCAATTTCGACACGGGTGATTGTAAACCCCATATTTCTATTTAGCTTAGGAGAGGAAGGGCTGCCCGGTAGGTTTATAGCGAGGTTCCATCCGGGAAATATTTTATTAACCACCAAATTTCCTGTATGCAAACGCTGGTACAACCACTACCCGGCATCAGGGGCAAGGATCTCCTGGTCGACAGTTATACGAGCTCCACCTTGAATCAGGTAACTGGCCTTCGTCAGAAATTCATCCGAAAGCTAATCTGGTTAAATATCCTCTTAGTCGCCACACGCCTCTTTCGCAATCCTATAGTAGCTCTGAAGAAAGTAAGTGCATTGAAGGCTCTTCGAAACCGCTATCGCAACGATAAGCCGCTACCTAAATACGCGAGGTCAGGTAACCGTTACTTTGTAAACTTCAATACACCGGGTTGGCCGTCTCCGGCATTTAATCGTTATGTTAGCCATTATCTACGCAGACATGGCAATGTTGAAGGGAACAGTCTTTCTACACTCATCTTCGCCATTACGAAAAAATGTGGTTTTCAGTGTGAGCATTGCTGCGAATGGCTCAACCTAAACAAACCCGAAACATTAAGCAGGGAGAACCTTTTGTCGATTGTGAACCGTTTTCACCAACTCGGCATCGCGCAGGTACAACTTAGTGGCGGAGAGCCGTTGAACAGGTATAAGGACATTCTCTTCCTTCTCGATAATGCACCAAAAGGTGTCGACTTCTGGATCTACACCACAGGTCATTCTCTGAATGCCCAGAAAGCCCGTCAATTAAAGCGAAGAGGATTAACGGGCATTACCATTAGTCTCGATCATCATCAAGAGGCAGCTCATAATACATTCCGCGGAGTCGACGATGCGTATCAGAAAGCTATGGCCGCCACTGCCTATGCAAGAAATGCAGGACTAGCCACCTGTTTTTCGCTCTGCGCCACCAGGGCATTTATCAGCGAGGAAAATCTTAAGCAATACATGGAACTCGCGCGCCGCATGGGAGTAAGCTTTGTTCAGGTACTCGAGCCGAAAGCCGTTGGACATTATGCAGGAATGGATGTAGGAATTACAATCGCCCACCAACAAATGATTGAAGGCTTTTATCAAAAATATAATTACGATCCTGCTTATAGCGATTACCCCGCAATTGCATACCATGGTTATACAACCCGCGAATTTGGCTGCACAGGATCCGGCGCCGATTATGTATATGCCGACACAGATGGTGATATACACAATTGCCCTTTCTGTCAACGAAAACTTTTTTCCGCTCTCGATCCTTCATTGCCCGAATTAATACAACAAATGAAAACGAAAGGTTGTAGTGCATTTTCTTCCTGTTCGACAAAAAACTGACCGCATGAAACCATGGATGTTCTTGCAGCTCCTGTTCTTACCCCTGGTGGTGGTGGCCGGCATGTATCTGGGAGGCTGGTACAATTACATGCTTCCAATGATTTGTTTCGTAATTCGTCCGCTACTCAGTCTTACAGTAAGGAGAAATGCAGAAGTACACGACGAGAAACCTGGCGCCCAGCCTGCCGATGGGTATCGATATGTAGCCCTTTTCTTCGTGCCCGTGTTGCTGTCGCTAACTCTCTTCGCATTATACACCATCGCTACTTCACCTTTTGATATGATCTCATTTACCGGTCTCGCCATATCAGTCGGGATCGTAAGCGGGATCATAGGATTCACGTTGGCGCACGAGTTTATTCATCGTTTCAACCCTGTAGATCGATTCGCCGGACATCTGCTGCTCCTTCAAAACAATTACCTCCATTACAGTATCGAACATATATGGGGCCATCATGTCTATGCGTGTACTTCAAAAGATCCGCACACTGCGAGGCGCGATGAATCGTTCTACCAGTTCCTTCCAAGAGCCGTAACATATACATTCATCAATGCTGCCCAAATCGAAAGGAGGAGACTGGACCGGAAGAATCATCCTTTTGTTAGCAGCCGCAACCGTATTATCCTTTTCCTCCTTTTACAATTGTTAGTAGCAATACTAACCATAGTTCTTGCCGGCTTCAACGGTTTCTTTTTCCTGCTTTTGCAAAGCATAGTTGCGATCGGCCTGCTTCACATGACCAATTATCTTCAACATTATGGATTAATGAGGAGGGAGCATGAGGGTGGGCAAATTGAAAAGGTAGACGCCCATCATGCATGGAACTCACCCGGACGCAAGGAAGGATGGTCGTTGTTTCAATTAGAGAATCATGCCGACCATCATATGCACCCTTCCCGTCCATACGAACAATTGCTTAAACATGAAGAAAGCCCGGAACAACCAACGGGCTACGCAGGGATGATTGTGCTGGCGTTACTACCGCCAGTTTGGTTCAGGATCATGAATAAACGCATTGACTCATTCATCACGAAAACAGAAGTATATGAAACCAGCCAGCCAATCGGGTAACTCCACCTCTTTTTTCCTGTTCCCAGTTTATTTTTTCTGGAGACGATCCAGGAAAGGCGCTTTTCTGATTCTTACCATGACGATGATACTGATGGTCAGTTGCTTTCAACACTATTATACAACTAATACGCAAACTTCAATCGATGCCAACAGTCTCCAGCGGTTGCAGAATGCCAAAAAATATTTTATCATTCACTTCAACGACAGGGTCTATGCTATAAATAACATCGCGGTGAAGGGCGATAACCTGGAAGGCGACCTCGCGGCCGTGAGCGCCGAACATAACTTATATCTTAATCCTCGTCCTGCCCGCGCTAATCGTGTGCGGAAGGCAGCGAAGATGGATGTGCTTACTGAAGTTCACATGTATTATCCAAAGGAAATGACTGGAGAACTTTCGCATATCTCTATTCCTATATCGGCCATCAACCGGATGGATGTCTACGAGTTTGATCCGGTTGCAACCAGGACCAATCATGTATTCAGTTGGATAGGAACCGTTCTTGCATCTGCGGCTGTGCTGGGAACAATTGCCCTTGCGATTGCATGCAATTGTCCGCAGGTATACGTCAATACTAATGGCGAATACGAATTTAAGAGTGGCGTTTACAGTGGGGCAGTTTATTCTACCCTCGAGAGATCCGATTATTTGGCACTGGACGGAATAAATCCGGTCAACAACCAGTATCTCTTCCGAATTAGAAATATGGAGAATGAAGAACAACACATCAACCAGGTACAACTGCTGAAGGTGACTCATCCGAGAGGAGTAAAGGTTCTGGCCGATAGGCATGGCAAACTATTCACTTTCGTAAAGCCTGTTCCTCCGACAAGGGCGACAAGCGGTGCCCAAGCTGACCTGACCAGTGAATTGCAATTAATCGATTCGAGGTATTTCGGATTCGACAACCCGGTAAATGAGAATGGCCTGAGCGGTGTAACGTTGAGTTTCGAAAAGCCCGCTCAGGCAACAAAAGGAAAGCTGCTGATTCACGCGGGCAATACTAAATGGTCTGGGTATCTATATAAGGAATTCAACGCAATGTTCGGGAGCGGCTATGACAAGTGGCGTACTCAGCAGGAACAGGCCGGAACTGGAAACGCGCAACAATGGCAGATCGAACAGGGTCTTCCGTTAAAAGTGTCTATTGAGACACCTAATGGCTGGAGATACGTAGATCATTTCTCGCTGACAGGTAATACAGCGAGCCGTGATATGATCATGGAGATAGATCTTAAGGATGTGCCCGCTACATCCGTCAATATCAAGATAGAGACCGTTTTCCAATTTTGGAACCTGGATAAAGTAGCAATGGACTTCAGCGAGGATGCTATCGTAACAACCAAGTATATGGATGCGGCAGCAGCGGTCAGAAGCGATGGCTCATCACAAGCCGCCGATCTCTTGCAACGAGATAAGAAATATGCAAAGCTTACCGGTACTGAGTATATCGATCTTAATTACGAGGTAGAGAAGGAAGAGGATGGAAAAGCCACGAGCTTGTTCCTCCTGAGTAGCGGATACTATTACACTCAACCTGCTGGAGAAGGAAAGGCCGACCTTCCTTCGTTACTACGTTTTAAGGAAAAAGGGGAGTTCGATAAGTTCAGTCGTAGAAAATATAACGGGATCCAGGAGACATTGGCAGCGGGGTATATTCCGCAAAAGAAGAGACGGGTAAGTTCCCGGAAGTAGGCAGTACCAAATTTATGATTGCGATCAAAAAAACTCATGTCTAACGAATGTTTAGATTTTAATCCACTTGGACTATGAGAAAGAGGAGATAACCGCGTGTGGCAAATGGGAGAGTGCTCATTTAGGACACTTCGCGACCACTTCGATGGCTTGAAATCCCTTGCTCGTCTGCCTCTCAACAAGTACCTTTGCTGCCAATTTTGAATAAGGATTCCATGAGTACACCCCATCTGTCTGAGCAGGAGAAATTGCGCCGCGAAAAACTGGCCGAATTGATCATAATGGGTATTGAGCCCTATCCTGCTCCATTATATCCCGTCAATAGCTACTCTGCAGATATTAAGCAGAATTATTCAGAGGAGAAGAAGGAAGAGTTTGTCGATGTCTGCCTCGCGGGTCGAATCATGAGCGTCCGGGACATGGGTAAAGCTAATTTCGCGGTGATCCAGGACTCGAAAGGGAAGATTCAGTTGTACATACGCCGTGATGATATTTGTACGGGCGAAGACAAATCGCTCTACGACATTGTATGGAAAAAGCTGCTTGATATCGGTGATATCATCGGGATAAGAGGGTTTGCGTTCATCACCAAATCCGGTGAAATTTCTGTCCATGTGAAGGAGCTGACTGTGCTAAGCAAATCTTTGCGGCCGCTGCCAATCGTTAAAGAGGCAGAAGGTCAGACTTTCGATGCGGTAACGGATCCAGAATTTCGATATAGGCAGCGTTACGCCGATTTAATCATCAATCCTTCGGTGAAGGAAACATTTGTTAAGAGAACAAAACTCATCAACTCAATAAGGGAGTTTCTAAATGAGCGTAATGCTTTGGAAGTAGACACGCCTGTTTTGCAGAGCATACCTGGTGGAGCTGCCGCGAGGCCGTTCATCACACATCATAATGCACTCGATGTGCCATTTTATTTAAGGGTGGCAAATGAATTGTACTTGAAAAGATTGATCGTCGGTGGGTTTGATTGGGTGTATGAGTTTAGTCGCAATTTCCGGAACGAGGGTATGGATCGAACTCACAATCCAGAATTCACCATTCTCGAATTCTATGTGGCATATAAGGATTACCTGTGGATGATGGAGACGACAGAACAGTTGCTCGAGAAAGCTGCCATGGATGTGAATGGTTCGACTGAAGTAGCATCGGGTAACAAGACAATTTCTTTCAAAGCTCCTTTCAAGCGCATAAGCATCTATGATGCGATCAATGAACATACAGGGTTTGACATCAGCCGTATGAACGAGGGGCAGATTCGTTCTATTTGCAAACAACTGCATGTTTCGGTTGACGAGAAGATGGGCAAGGGGAAACTGATAGACGAAATCTTCGGAAGCAAATGTGAGCATCATTACATTCAACCTACGTTCATCATCGACTATCCTGTAGAGATGAGTCCTCTTACAAAGAAGCATAGGGATAAACAGGGGTTGGTAGAGAGATTCGAGTTAATGATCAACGGAAAGGAGATAGCAAACGCCTACACGGAATTGAATGATCCGGTAGACCAACGCGAGCGGTTCGAGGAGCAGGTAAGGTTGATGGAGCGGGGCGATGATGAGGCTATGTTTATCGATAATGACTTTCTTCGTGCTCTCGAATATGGTATGCCCCCGACTTCGGGAATTGGGTTCGGCGTTGACAGGTTGTGTATGCTGTTGACCAACCAGGCTTCTATACAGGATGTATTGTTTTTTCCGCAAATGCGACCGGAAAAGTGGGAGGGAGAGCAAACGCAAGGGTCGGTGTCTTGAGGATACATGAACGTAGCGGGAAAAATCACTGGTGATTCCTGTCTTTACATCTAATTTTACCTACTATTCCATTTTATTTTTAGAGTGCGCTGGTGTAAGATGGCGACCCCCTGTCTGCACGTCATTGCGAGGCCTGCCGGTAGAGACTACGGGGTCAAAAAATCTTCCGGCATGCAGAAGCAAACTCCTCGAGTGATGAAAGCAAATTTGAGATAATGGGCACGTTTCGTGGGGGATGGGTATACATCATGAGCAACCAACACAACACGACCTTATATGTCGGAGTGACATCATGTTTATCGGCTAGAGTTCAGCAACACAAGAAGAAATTTTTTCAAACCTCCTTTTCTGCGAAGTACAACTGCGACAAGTTGGTTTATTACGCTTTCTTCAACACAATCATTGAAGCGATTGCCGAGGAGAAACGGCTAAAAGCGGGAAGTAGAAACAAGAAGGAGCGCTTAATCGAGAGTATGAATCCTTTCTGGGTGGATTTGTGTGACAGCATTAGGTTGCTTTAGTAGCCTCAGGTCGTGGAGATTGCTTCGGCCATACTCATCAGTCATTTCAACATCGAACTCTCTATGGCCTCGCAATGACGGGGTCGTTGGTGTTAGGCATTGCAATGATGGGGCCGGGTAGGGTTGGCCTCGCAATGACGGGGATGAGAATGCACCCTAATCCACAAACAAATCTCTATACAACTTCGCTCCCGGTACCACGGAATACTTTTCAAGATCAGTAATTCCTTCCGCAGCCAGCACATCCTCATCAATAAACCAGTTACCTGTACACTCAGAAGAAGGCTTTGAGAAGATATAGAATGCCGAATCAGCCAGGATATCTGGCGTCCGACTCATCTTAGCCAGCACCTCACCACCAAGAAGGTTGCGCACTGCCGCTGTATCGATCGTCGTCTTTGGCCACAATGAATTTGATGCAATATTACTTTTCTTGAACTCGGCCGCCCATCCCATTGCCATCATACTCATATTGTATTTCGTAAGCGTATACGCCACGTGTCCAGCAAACCAGCCTGGCTTTAAGTTAACTGGTGGCGACAAGGTAAGGATATGTGCATTCGACGACTTCTTCAGATGAGGTATACAGGCCTTTGTCACGAAGAATGTCCCACGTACATTGATACTATGCATGAGGTCAAACTGCTTTGGCGTAGTCTGTTCAGTCGGCAACAACGCTATCGCGGATGCGTTATTTACAACGATATCAATTCCTCCGAATTTCTCCACCGCTTTGTCGACAGCTTCCTGCACCTGGTCTTCGAATCGGATATCACACTTAACGGCCAGCGCCTTGCCTCCCGCCTTCTCTATTTCCTCAGCCGCCGAGAAAATTGTGCCGCCAAGTTTTGCATTCTCCTCGACGGATTTCGCAGCAACAATTATATTGGCACCTTCGGCAGCCAGGCGCAATGCAATAGCCTTACCTATTCCACGGCTGGCACCGGTAATAAAAACGGTTTTGTTTCTCAACGACATAGAAAATGTATTAGGTGCTGAAGGTAGGAAAAACGATTGTTAGTAGTTGATTTTACAGGCGTAGTTCTACGGCCCGGCAAGTATTTTCGGAAATAGAAGAATAGGTTAAATATGCTCTAGCGAAAACTGGTGTCGGACATTACTTTTGATTCAGAAGTTGGTTGACACGTAACATCCAGTATCCGAAAACCAAACCGTCCCAATTCATTAAACACCAAAAAAGCAATCAGCACGTTCGTTAACCAACTTTGTTTTTTTCGCCAAAGTCCCGTTTGAATCCTAATATCCTACTGACAAACAGCCTTGAGCCAAAACCGACAAAACAACTGAACAACACAACTGGTTTACCCCTCAAAGTGATTCAGGCCCGTCCCGATATGCCGCCCCGGCATATCGGGACGGGTTTGACTTTTTTAGTACTCAGGCTGCACTGGTTTCGTCTGCACGATCTCTTCTATCCTCAACACTATCTCCGGCGTAAGTTTGACGAGTGCATCAGCTGCCTTCAGATTTTGCACCAGCTGTTCTTTTTTCGTAGCGCCAAGTATCGCAGTCGTAACATCCGGGTTCCTGATGCACCAGGCAATGCTTAATTCAGGAAGGGAAATGCCAAGCTCTGCAGCGAGGTCAGCTAGCTTTCTTACTTTATCAAGATACCCATCCTTGATCCATTTGTCTTTGAGCCAATCGAATCCACTTAGCGCAAAGCGGCTGCCTTCCGGGATCCCATCATTATATTTTCCACTTAACAATCCGGAGGCCATAGGACTCCATATCGTAGTACCCATGCCCACCGTTCTGAAGATCATCAGGAATTCATTCTCGATCTTATTTCTCTCAAATAGATTGTACTGAGGCTGCTCGACAACCGGGCCTATCAGTCCGTATTGCTGTGCGACCCTATGTGCCTCCATGATCTCAACTCCACTCCATTCACTGGTGCCCCAATATAAGATCTTTCCCTGTTGAATAAGATGATGCATCGTCCACACCACTTCTTCGATCGGAACATTCTTATCCGGGCGATGACAGAAGTAAAGATCCAGATAGTCTACCTGTAAACGTTCCAACGCCTCATGGCAAGCCTCAGTCAGGTGCTTACGACTGAGTCCTGATTGGTTTGGCTTGTTTTCTTTTCCCTTCCAACCCCAAAAGGCCTTACTACTAATGACGTAAGAACTGCGTTCCCAATTCTTTTTCTTTAGTATGCGTCCCATCATTCTCTCGCTTTGCCCCAGTGCATAAACCTCGGCATTATCAAAGAAGTTGATGCCATTATCATAAGCGACACCCATGAGTTCATCCGCGATACTGTCGTCAATCTGTTTATGAAAACTCACCCAGCTTCCGAAGGAAAGGACGCTTAGTTGCAGGCCGGTTTTGCCCATTCGTCTATATTCCATGATTATTCTCTTTTGATTGTGTGTGGTGTACTAAAACTGATTAAACAGTAAAACGCAGAAATGGTTTAAAGGCTAATAACCATTTGCAGGCATACCGGAGAAACCCGTTGGCTCTTTGAAGGTAACGGTAGACATATCCTGGGTAGCCTCTAGGCCTTTACCACCCGTTATTTGTTTATCGCGGGTGCGGTATTCAGCGACCTTGTCAGTGTAGAACATCCGCGTATTCTGATCCCACCAGAGATCGGGAGCCCGAAGAGTATCGCCTTTTACATTTATTACAATGACGCTGTCACGCAGGTACACCTTATTGAGGCTCTCGAAATACTTGCCATACTTGCTATCAAGCCAGCTTTCAATCCTTGTACTATCGTTGTAGAAATCCACGTGTAATGTATTTGGAAACTCAACGAATAGTGAATCGGACAGATAACGAAGCATCAGCGGCGAGGTAAGCTTTGCTTTCATTTCCCCATTCTGACTAATATAGCTTTCGATGTTCTTTGCTATGTCGACCATGGTTACCTTCTTGGTCAACAGATCGATTTCGCGATCATCATTCTCGCATCCGGAAAAAAAACAGCAGCCTGTAACGAAGGCTGCCGCGTATAGGTAGTTCTTCAATATGTTGAAAGCGCTATTCATATTTTTTCCTCACGAACCAGAAGTCGCTGAGAGAGAAACCAAGTGATATCCTGAACATATTTTCTTTGAGAAGATTATCGTTATTCCCTCTCTTAATGTATTCGAAAGCAAGATTGATCATGGTTGCCTGACCGGGGCTCTGCCTATTGTAATTTCGTAAGGGCAATCCGAGTCCAAATGTTGCGCCGAACACTGGTAGCTTCTCTTTGATCTTTACATAATCGGGGCCAAAGAATACACCCGCACGGTAAGCTACATTTCCAAAATAACTTTTTCTCGCGGAGCTCAATGAAGGCCTCAACTCGGCACCGATCCGAACTTCCGATTTATTCTGCACAGAATCTGCCTGTCCATAGAAACGATAGTCCTCCCATTTGGTCCTGCTGTAATCAACACCAATCAACCAACCCGGCTTCTTGTTCTGTGGGATTCGCTGAATAGTAAAGCCGACTGTTAACGATGAAGGATATTCGATCTTACCTTTTACATCTCTATTCTCATATACGCTATCGATGCGTGAGGTGCCACCGGATGCATCATAGAAAAAAGTCTCGCGAATAATATCCTGGGAGGCGTTCAACGATTGCTTGATATTGCCGAATGCACCAAAAGTGAAGAATGTATTCGAATCGAGTTGCGCCTGGTATTGCAGACCTAAATTGAAATAGAGACTGCCATATGTAGTCTTTGTCTGGAAATTCCCGCTGTTGTATTCAACTGTATCATTGATGAAGAGACGACGCGCGCTGTAGTCTTTCTTGCCGAACAAGTATCCGCCATTGGCTCCGAGACTGAAGCTCTGCCTGTCGGAGATCTCGATCCTGTGTCCAACCCCAACTGATGCCAGGTAACTTCCTCCATCTCCCTGGTTCAACGTAACTGCGCTGTCGATGGGCTGGCCCGTATTGGGATCGAATAGACGCTCCCTCTTGCTCAGGTTATAACTTATCCTGGTGATTGGACGCAACCCAAAACTTAACCCCCAGTTTTTTTTCAAAGGGACACCAACTTGCAAATGTGAAAAGAGAAGATTGCTAGCGGTAAAATCCGTGGTCTTAGTAGGGTCAATGAGCGTTCTATTCTCAAGGTTCATTCCGAGATCGAGTATTGCTCTGCCGTATGCTAACTTCTTCGAGCGACCTTCGGTTACTGCCTGGAAATGTCCATATGTCGCTGGATTATTGAAATTGATTGATAGTGGAGCCAGAAAAGGATAACCATCAGTGAAGCCGGCGGAGATGCCTCCCATACCGCGTGAATTGATGTTGGTAGATGGAACGATATCTCCTAGCCCATATCTTGTATATGGAGAGTTATCCTGTGAAAATGCAGGTGAAATTGAGACGAAAAGTAGAAAAATGAAAGATAAACGCATGATCCGCTTGGGAGTGGACAAACGCCATAAGACATTGATTTTCTTAGGGATTATTAACTTCGCTAATCGCATAAAGACCTTTAAAAATTAAATCAGGGTCTGCAAATATCTTGTTTTTAAGGTGCGAACCCAAATACACTAAATCACCCCCGGTTAAAAGCACGTTAAAGTTCCCGAACTTTTCTTCGTATTCATCGATGAATCCATCGATCTCTTTTGCCATTCCGAGCACTGCACCAGTCAATAAATTTGTAGTTGTATCATATCCTATCAGCGGGACATTGCTATCAGCCTCAACAAGTGGAAGCTTTGCTGTAAAATGATGCATTGCCTTCAATCGCATTTCTAATCCTGGAGATATAGCACCACCGAGAAACTCATGATACTTATTGACGAAGTTGTAGGTGATACAAGAACCCATTCCGATGACGAGATTATGCGACTTCGGATAATAGTGTACTGCGGCTGCGCATAAAGCAAGCCGATCAGCCCCTATCGTTTCGGGTTTACCCACAGGAGTGGTAAATGAAAGCTTAGTAGAATGATTCAGTTTATGAAACTTCGTCTTCCCTCCCAGTAACTGCTCTATTGAAGGATCGTGATCAACAACCGATGATAAGATGGATTTGTCTGGCTTATAAAGATCAATCACCGCCAGGATGGTCGGTGTAGTATCGTCCTCCAGCACGCTTATCTTTTCGATTTCGCTATTCCTGAAAACCGCGACCTTTTTTCGTGTATTTCCAAAATCGAAGCAGAGGGTTGTTGACATTTGCGCAAGTTAGATTATCCGTGGGAAAGTTGATTGGTTGATTGAGTTGAATAAGTTGATTAAGGCGTGCAGAGGCTTTTGAGGCTTAATCAACTCAATCAACCTATTCCGTCCTTAAATCAAGCCCCGGCAAATTCTTAAAATGCCCATTCAACTTAATCTTCTCCTTCAACTGTTCCATACCAGCAAGCATGGGAATCACTTTTGTCAAATGCCTCTTAACATATTCCTGTCGCTGACGTTCGTCAAACAACCCGAGTAACTCATACTCCTCCTCGAGAGAAAGACCGATATGGTGCGCAATCTCGAAACAACCTATCTCGTCATCCGGCTTTTGGAAATCCTTTGTCACGTTTAGAAGCTTGTGTAGGTCGCGAATGCCCGCCATTACTTTTCGCATGAGCTCGATATTGCCCTTCTCATGTGTATCGGGATAATTCACGATGGCACCACTATATAATTTATCAGGAACCGATTTTATGATCTCCAGTATGCGAAATACCTTTTCACCCTTAGTCTTGATATCCATTTCACCATTTGCATGAACTTCCGATATCTCCGTGATCGTCACTAACGATCCATAATCCTGCATCTTGTTGTCAATCACCGTGGGAATACCGAATGGTTTTTTTTGCTCACGGCATTCATCGATAAGTTGCTTATATCGTGGCTCGAAAATATGTAAGTTGAGAAGTTCACCCGGATACACCACAAGGCCAAGGGGAAAAATAGGAATGAAGTTGGTCATAGCATCTGATTTTCATTACACAGGTTATATCGGTCCCAACTGTAAAAATAATAAATCTTCCTGCGCTGATCGCGAGACTACCGCGGGTTTCGTCCTTTAGTATTCCCAGCCTGCCGATGGAGTTCCCTCAGCCTTGCATATTTCAGAAAAGTGTAATGCGCCGTCATCTTCGCACACGTATAACCTGCCTGTCCATCGAGGAAGCCTAGCTTGATGATATAATAATTCAGGAAGTTAAATGCAGGAGAGAGCCGGATCTTGAACCACGACGCTTTCTTGCCCTGACGGTAATATTTGTCAGCGCTAAGCATTGCATAGTGGACCGTCTTCTGCGCATATTCATAGAGGTCGGCCATTGTCCGATGATGGATGTACCCTTTTAACTTACCGGTACCGTATCCAACAGGGAACGTCAAGGTTTCATGGACCGCCTCATCATTCCACCGCACAATTCGTCGGTTGAATAAACGAATATGCGAGTCGTGTCCCCATTCGCCATACTCCAAAAGCGTATCGCCGAGATAATTTTTAAACCCTATTGAATAAACGATATCGTTTGAAGGAGGTTCGAAGGCAAGGATCGATTTCTTTAAATCCTCATCAACGCGTTCATCAGCATCGAGGCTTAATATCCACTCGTACTTCGCCTGGTCATTCGCTTTGTTTTTCGTTTTGCCGAACCCTTCCCATGCACCCCTTTGAACGTTTACATCAAACTGGTTGGCTATTGCAATTGTATCATCCGTGCTTCCATTGTCGTAAAGAACGATATCATCGGTCACACCCTGCAGGCTGCGTAATGTTGCTGCCAGCACTGATGCTTCGTTTTTACAAATGATGACTACCGATACAGGTTGCATAAAATTGTTTGCAAAGATCAACCTTTTCGCGGTTCAACACGAAACCGTTTCCATGCTAATAGAACCGTGAGACAATAGATGAAAACTCCGAACTGTATCTCCAGGCCTATATCGAACAGGAACCCGAGACAAACAAGCAGGTTGAGCATCCACCATCGCAGCCTATTTTGCACAATGATGAAAAAAGGCAATAATAAAACAAAGGTAAATAGGACAATGCCCGGTAAGCCAGCGCACGTTCCATATATCAGCCACTCACTGCTAGGCATGATCCTGTCGGCTGCAAGCATATCCGGGTAGTGAAGCTGGTACCATTGCTCCATTGCTGATTGAATATCCCCAAAGCCAACACCCCCTACGGGATGCTCTATAGTTTGCATCCATCCGCCCTTCAACGATATTATTCTCGTTGCATCGTTTCCCCCAGGAAGGTAATGCGCATCTTTTGCATAGGTGAAGTCGTACTGAAAGTATTTAATCTTGTTCCTGAATGTAGGTAAGGAGAAGTACGCACCAATGGGCAAAGCGATAAGTATGACGAGTAATCCAGTGGCCTGCAAACGGTTCCTTCTTGTCACTGCCAGCCATACCAGGGCTCCAATGAGGAATGCAAAGAAACAAAGAAGTCCTGTTCTCGCTGCAAGAATATGCAGGTATACAATGAGCCAGGCTATCACAAATAATACCAACGGAGCGAGGCGGTGTTTACGATTGTCCCAGACGACCCATGTCAATACAGTTATACAGACAGCAATCAACCAACTGAATCTAACATGATCGTTTCCCAGTGGCGTGAGCATGCTAGTGGCACGAAGGTATCCGACATTCACCTTGCTTGCATTCGGCAGGTAATGCCACATGCTCCAGAGAGTGCCAACAGTAACTAGAAAGCAGAAAACAAAAATGAGCCAACGCCATTGTCGCGGCGTTAACGTGAATAGTGAGGCGAAGGCAAGGGGAAACAATAGTAAAGGGAGCTTGGTTCGCATGTTGTTTTGCCACTCCTGCTGATCTGAACTCCAGAGGCCTGTTAAAAGCGGAAGGAGGAAAAGCAGGCTCATTCCCCATAGCAATGGGCGGTTGAAGAACTCGCGAATTTGTGCTCGAATGCCGCTATGAAAGAAACTTACCGCGAAAAACGCGATGGTGCTAATTGACAAGGCTACCCTTGATATGAAAAGGGAAGCCATCATAATGATGAGAATATAGAAAATAATGTTTTTCTGCCAGGACTGCATGGAAGGCTTATGCTAATTTTGTTGTCGCAAGTTACATGGTACAAAATAAAGATGTAAGTTGTAATACAAACCAGCGGCGCAAAATGGTATGGCAGGATTTATTGGAGAAAGTAAAACAAGGTGATGCAAAAGCATTGGCCAGGAGTATCTCGCTGATCGAAAACGAATACGAAGGATATGAAACGCTGCTACAGTCTCTACCTGCTACTAATACCAAGATCATAGGAATTACAGGACCGCCCGGGGCAGGAAAGAGTACGCTAGTTGATGCATTGATTGGCTTGCTCGTCGCATCAGGGAAAAAAATTGGGGTGGTTTGCGTCGATCCTTCGTCGCCGTTTCACCTGGGTGCCGTCCTCGGGGACCGCATACGGATGAGTGAGTGGTATACACACCCCGGCGTTTTCATACGCTCGCTCGCCACACGTGGCTCGATGGGAGGTCTTCATCCCAAGATCATAGAGATAACAGATCTCATGAAGGTGTTTCCTTTTGATCATGTGATAGTGGAGACAGTGGGCGTTGGACAGAGTGAGATTGAGATTGCCGGCCTTGCCGATTCAACGGTAGTGGTAATGGTGCCCGAAGGAGGCGATGAAATTCAAACCATGAAGGCTGGACTGATGGAGATAGCGGACGTGTTCGTGGTCAATAAGGCAGATCGCCCGGATGCTGACCTCTTCGTCAATAATCTTCGCCTGATGCTTGCGCCCGCATTTCGCAGCCACTATAATGAGGTGCCTGTTGTGAAGACCGTCGCCTCCCAGCAAAAAGGTATTACTGAGCTACTAGACATCATTATTCATCAATTGCAGAAGTCACACCTGACGGATAAGAAATTTTGGCTGCTCGCCGAACGGGCATTTCATCTTATTCAACAAAAACGGATGAAGGAAATCAAAAAGGATGTTTTGAAAAAAGAAATCGAGTTGCAATACCCAAAGGGAGGTTTTAACCTTTACCGTTTCATCGCCGACAAATAACAGGAATCTATTTCAATTTCCACCCGAGTCTCTATTACTTTTCCACCATTTATAGCCGATGACTCCTACAATTGCCAGGGGCATGAATGCCAGGTAAAGTATGCCGCTGTTCATTCCTTTAGCTGGCTTCTCGCCTAGCTGTTGAGCGGTCTTTGTGCAGATAGAGCATTGCGCCTTTGCCATTGAAGGCATAAGTAAACTAAGACAAAAAATAAGAGAGCAAACCTGTAGCCACCGTTTCATCACTTCATTGTTTGCCGCAAAATTACTGAGGAATGGCTCATTAAAAAGCAATTCTGCCTTCATTTTCCAGTTTAAACAGGAAAGCGACCCGTCGCCGGTGTCGCTTGTTTTCCATGTGAATGGTTATAGCCAAGTTAGAAAAATGCCAATTCATATAGTTCTAGTCCTTAAACTGCTATTGTTTAGACTGTTCCCATAGACCACCATTGTCTCCATCGTCGTCATATCCCCACGTGCCGGTAAGTTTACCTGTCGCAACATCGTAGGTGGCGATCACGGTATAGATCGTATTCAATGGTGCCTTCCATTGATAGTGCGCAGTAAACGTATTGCCGTTGAGGTTCCACGTACCGCTACCCTTTGAATTTCCGGACTGGCTTAATTCTTCGATGACGCCATTTGATTTAATGTTGAAGGCATAATAGATAGCTGGCGACTCATTGCCGAAGCCATATGTTCCAACCCATTTGCCCGCAATTGGTTGTGAGGCCGTTCCATCAGAGTCTTTGTTACAAGCGAGTACGCAGATTGAAAATACGGTTGTGAGAATAGAAAGTTTCAGGAATTTCATGATGTAATGTTTAATGGTTAATGATTCTTGATGCGCAAACCTACAGGTGGGCGCTCTCTAAGAGAAGTGGTGATGAGCCATCGGTAATTTTCTTGAGTTCATATGCTTGTAATAGTTCAAAGTTTAAGAGTTAACTAGAGAATAGCGTCTCGTACTTAATGATGGGGTAATGTTGAGAAATAAAAAAAGCGGCGATTACGCCGCTTAAACCAAACCTGCTGTTATGATAACCGTCCTGTTATATTGTTATGCCATTCGGCTCGTTTTTCTGATAAGATTCAAATGATACTCGATGGATCAAAAATAGTTTTCGTCAAAAGGAAAAAAGAGAGCTACTGTGTAGTTATACATATTTATTGAGTCATTAACCAGTAACATTCACCTTCTAATTAACTTGTACAGGCCATGAAAGCTGCGGTCAACAATACCGCCAGCAATAAAATACATGCCCATCGTAATAGATTCATTTGAATAAGGTTTAATCCACATAAATTTTCGAAGGCAAAACTAATCCGTCGATCGTCTGCCACAACGTGAGGGTGAGTAAATGGAAGAACTATTGAGTAGAATGCATGCCTAACAACTGTAAGTAAAGGATGCGGTTGTCAACACGAATCAACCAAGCAACAATGCAACCAATCAACTAACCCGCTCTACCAACTTCCCATCTCCAAAGCATGCCGTCTTCCGGGTCGCTGATTTCCTCGACCATAGTCATCCCGCATTTCCCCAGGACTGCGGATGATGCGTTATGAAACGCGAGCGTGTGAGCCTGTACCAGGCGAACGTCCGCACATTCGAAAGCCTTTCGTATCAACGCTCCGGCAATCTCTGTTGCCAGGCCCTGACCGCGATATTCTTCGGCTACCTCATAGCCTATCTCCACCATGCCGTTGGCCGGAGCACCTTTGAAACCACAGGTCCCCACCAATGTATTTATATTCTTAAAGACAGGGAGGTACGTCCACCACTCCATGCTGAGATTGGCACTTATCACTTTGTCGTAGGTGTAACGAAATGCACGTTCACCAAACTGCGACCAGCGTTGTGGAACGGTAATTTGCAAGTGCGCACCGAGTAATTCATCACCATCGAAGATTGCTTCCAACGTATACTTGTCGCAGCATAATAGCCGAAGCCTCTCGGTTTCGATGACCAGCTTGTTTGTAGTAGCCGTTACCATGATGGCTTCAGAATTTAGAAAACTGTTCCATAAACTCCTGGCGTTTATTCCTTGAGATGCTTATGTTGGCTCCATCATCCATAATAATGTATCCACCTTCGCCCCTCACATACTTCTTGATATGGTTGAGGTTGATCAGGTAGGAATTATGGATTCGGAAGAAGTCGGACCCGCTCAGCGTCTCGTCGATGTCTTTTAATACTTTCGATACCAGTATTTTTTTACCGCCTACCAGCACCACACTCGTGTAGTTGCTTTCCGCCTGGCAATACAAGATATCCTGTGTAGGGACGAAGATCATCCCATCGCCTGTTGTTAGGGCAATGCGATGTGTTGCGGGTTTCGCTGTCTGCTGCTTTATGTTTTGGAAGAGCAGGTCTATCTGTTCCTTTGAGGGCGAACTCTGCTTCTCTTCAATTCTCCTGATGGTCTCTTTCAGGTCTTCGGGATCTACCGGCTTTAGCAGGTAATTGAGGGCGCTATACTTGAAGGCCTTGATGGCAAACTGGTCATATGCCGTGCAGAAAACGACATCGAACGATAACTTCTCGAACTGCTCGAGCATATCGAACCCGTTCATATGAGGCATCTCGATATCCAGGAAAACCACATCAGGCTTGTACTTGTTGATCGCTTCTATCCCTTTACTCGCAGCATTACACATCGCATCGATCTGCACCTGCG
>JACMKU010000076.1 GCA_014379965.1 Chitinophagaceae bacterium | reverse complement strand
TTCCGGTCGCCGAGTCCGGGAACCACATCGCCTTCCACACGTCGACGACCAGGATCGCGAGCACCGCCAGGGACAGGAACAGCATGTAGCGGTGGCCGTTCTGAAGGATCAGCGGAAACGAGTTCTCCCCCCAAAACGAAGATCTCGGCTCGCCCACGGTGCATGCCGGCGGATCCGCCCCGAACGCCTTGTAGTAGGCGCCCCGGGAGGAGTAGCAGGTGAGCCTGAAGAGCCCGGGGATCGGCAGGATCAGCAGCGCCGGCGAGAATGGAAGCCACGCCGGCCAGGCAGCAGGCTTGGGGCCGAACCAGCTGTGAGGTGACGAGCCGAAGAGTTCAGGGGAGTAGAAGGGGGATAGATACGGTCCGGCGGTGTAGTGTTCACCCTGGAATGCCGCCCACGTCGAGTACACGACGAAGGTCGACAAACCCAGAAAGACAACCAGCGGCTGCACCCACCAGCGGTCGCGCCGCATCGTTTCGCCAAATTGAGGCCGAGACAGACGGATGGGCGTACTCGACATCACCACGCACCACATCCTCCGGAGATCGCCGGTGGAAGAAAATCAATTTTCTACTTGTTTATAAAGGTCCTTACTAACCCATAATCACGTGAAATCCATCCGATAATAAACCTTAAAATAATCTAAAATCTAGCTTTATGGCAAACACAAATTATCCATCGGCTACCCCGCAAAATCCAACTCCGACTCCTAACAGGAATCGCGCTGGAAAGAACCTTTTGATCGGTTTACTGGCAGCTGGTCTGCTTGGTACCTGGGGTTATCTCCTTTGGGACAAAAATAAATCAGCTGAGACTTTGCAGATCGCTCAGACGCAAACTGATCGTTTCTCTACTCAGCGTGATTCACTCGATGCAGAACTTAAGGATGCAGAAATTCGCCTCGATTCAATCACTGGATCTAACAATAATCTCCAGGGAAAAAATGGCGACCTTCAAAAGCAAATCGAACAAGATAAGGCTGAAATCAAGCGTATCTTAAGAGATAAGAATGCTTCTGAAGCCGACCTGAAAAGAGCAAGGACAATGATCGCTAACCTGAATACGCAGATCAATACTCTTGAGATGGAAGTTGCAAGACTTACTGGTGAAAACCAGGAGTTGTCAGCTAACAACACTCAACTTTCTACCGAAAAGCAAGTACTGGAGCAAAACCTTCAAACAACTACTACTGAAAAGGATGACCTGGCTCAAACAGTAGACGTTGGTTCAACTTTCAGCGCTTCTAACATACAGATCAGTGCACTTAACGAAAAGAGAAACGGAAAGGAAAAATCAACTTCTACTGCTAAGAAAGTAGACAAGCTTGTTGTTTCCTTCGATGTAGAGAATCGTATTGCTAAGAGCGGACCTGCTGACATGTATATCATGGTAACAGGCCCTAATGGCCAGGTGATTTCAGATGCGGCATTAGCTTCAGCTACCCTGACTACTCGCACAGATGGTGACAAGCCCTATACAACAAGAATTCCTATCGAATACGAGCAGGGAACACGTAAGGCGGTTCAATTCCCGATCCGTCAGACAGACTTCCAGACTGGTAATTACAAGATTGAAATTTATCATAACGGGTTCAAGATTGGCGAAGGCATCAGAACTCTGAAAAAAGGTGGTTTATTCGGTTAAAAGCAGTTGCAACTCCTGCAACAGGCCGTCTCACTTATGTGGGACGGCTTCTTTTTTTGCGAAACTGCCGGGGATCGTCTGGAAGGATACCAGATGGTGGATGACTCCTTCGCTAGAAGTTTTCTTAAAATGTGATACTGGATGGAACCCAAAAAGGAATAGTCATGTATCAAGAATAAAGGAGACACGATACTTCAGTGCTTTGCAGGTGTGCCTGCAGTAGCATCCAGTATCCAATATCGATCGGTCGCGTCAATTGCGCAAAGTATTTAGTATCCCTTCTATCGGTCTCCTCTATTCTCAAGATAGCATCAAGCATCCCACCAATCGGACTCTTCAATAGCTAGAAGTATCAAGTATCCCTTCTATCGGTTTCTTCAATTTCGAGGGTGCCATCCAGCATCCCATTAACCAACCTCTTCAAAACCCAACAGTAGCCTCCAGCATCCCAATTCCAATGGCAGGATTTCTTATATTGCAATACATTTCGCCAGCCTCCCCAAACATGAAAGATACACGCTCCCTCCTATTGGCCTTATTGTCGGTGGGCCTCGTTCTCACCTGGGTCTATCATTTCTATGACAAGGCGAACTATAGCATGGTCAAATCCCAGCGGGTAGACGTAGATACCGTTTCCATTGCAGAAAGAGTTCGTGATTCACTGAATAGGCAGTATGTCGCTGCTTTTGACGAGTTCGACACTCGTCTCGATTCTTCGCGAAGCGCCTCGGATTCCCTTCGCCTAATACTCGCTGGCCGTATGAGTGAGATCAATCGGCTTAAGAACGAGATCAGCAGCATTCTTAAAAATCCAAAGTCGACTTCAGCAGAGCTTGCGGAGGCTCGTCGCAAGATGGTTGAGCTTGAGGGAAGGGTTCAACAGATGCGCGACCAAAACGCGAATATGGAGGTAGAGAAGCAGGGCCTGGTCACAAAATTGGAACAGGTTACCGGTGACGCAGCCGGCATGGAGAAGAACATGCGCCGGCTCGATGATGAAAATAAAGATCTTCGTGAGAAGATCAGGCAGGCCTCCGTTTTCATGTCTTCAGCACTTCACCTGGCCGCCATCGATGTGCGGGAAGATAAAGAACAGGAGACTGTTCAATCTAAGAAAGCCGATAAATTTGTTGTTTCATTTGTAGTTCAGAACAACGTCAACCCACAGATGAATGCTGAAGTATTTGTTGTGGTAAAGGAACCCGACGGAGGAATACTCCAAAACTCTGCCTGGGATTCTGGTAGTTTTGAAACGAAGGGCGAGGGAAAGCAGAGTTATACGAGAAAGGTCAGGTTTGATTATGAAAAAGGCGAACAGAAACGATTAATATTCTCCCTCGATACAGATGAATTCCAAAAAGGACAATATAAGATGCAGGTATGGCACCAGGGACACCTGGTGGGAGAGGCTGATAAGACCTTACGCTAGAATATGTAAAATGTGGAATGTAAAATGCAAAATGTAAAAGGTGAACAGTCTGTGGATGGTATAAACCTTATGCCTTCGACGGTTCTTTCGATCAGACTTTTACATTTTACATTCTAGATTTTACATTTTAAATTCATCGCATCACTATAATAAAAAAGGCTTCCAATCTGGAAGCCTTTTTCTTTTATGAGAAGTCGTTATTAGAAAATATTCCAACCGTAGCTGATATAATAAAGTCCGCCAACATATGGGCTTCCGAAACCAGTGCGGTAATAGTTGTTGCCGATATTAGTACCACCCAATCTCCATACACTCTTCGATTTTGTTGGACGATACGTGATCTGGGCATCAACCCATGTGAAGTAAGGAAGCGTACCTGTTACAAAGGTGCCCTCGTAGTAGTTATTGTCCTGCCATTTGGCTACCACGTTGAATCCCACGCCACGATAAACATTCTCATTACGAACTCCAATGTTCACCCTGTATTTAGGTGCGTTGAAGAATGTCACCAGCTCAGAAGGTACATCCTTGAGTTCGTCGGAGAATACGTTACCATAGATGATGAAATCGCGGATGAACTGGTATTCCATTCCGATACCCCAACCAATTGCTTTCACCTGGTCAGTAGAGTTCTGCGTGTATGAAACGTTTCCTGTTGTGAATGGCGAGAATAGATCAGTTTGTTGAGGGTTGCTGGTGTTTGACTGCCCAATGCCGATGGTTGCGAGGAAGTCTTTATAGACACTGTAGTAAACATAAGCATCAACAAACAACCTCTTTTCGATGATACCCTTGTATCCAAGCTCATATGAACTTACTGTCTCTGGCTTCACCTCTTTGTAAACCGCTTGCTGAAGGAGGGCAGTATTAAGTGGATTGCCACCAGCACGGTAAGCAAGGATACTCGCAGCAGTGTATCCTGGACGAGTTGAATTCAGTTTGTAATAATCCTGGAACTCTGGAAGGCATCCGATAAGGGCGCCAGCACCAGTGATCAGACTGATGTACTGATTTTGGTTAGTTGGGAAGCGGTAAGCTTGCTGGTATGAAAGACGGATATTGTTGTCTTTCGCTACTTTGATAACCGCTGTAAACCTCGGTGTGAAGCGACCTTCGAAATTTGTTTGCTTATCGTAACGACCTGCGGCTGTCAGCGTAAGAACTTCATTCAAAAATTTCTTCCTAAGCTGAATATAACCACCGGTCTCATTGATCTTGATGTTCCCAACTGGAGACACTTTCGTATAACCGATGCTATCGGTATTATCGGCGAAGAGAGTTCCCTGGGAGTTCATTACCCATTGTTTCCATTGTACACCTGTAATGATTTCGAGTTTGTCTGAGAAACTTAGCGCGTCGGAAAGGTTTAACTGACCCTCTCCTGCCCACAGGTCAGACTTGTCGAGAAACAGGCCGCCACCGAATTTGATTGGCGTACTGCGTCCTTCTTTCAAAGCTGCATTGAATGCCGCTGTACCCGGTATCAGGCGACCCTGATCGGCGGCTGCCCTTGCTGCTGCATGCAATGTCATATCGCTGGCTGCTCCCTGGTTGAGTCTTCTTCCTTCGGAAAAAGTACCGATATATTGGGGGAACCATGTTGAATTAGCTTTCCACTTGCTGTTGATGAATACGCCAACCGCAGTGGCATTATATGATTCGCCTGCATTTTCCTGGGTGGTATAACCACGAACGAACCATGTCTTACCTCTTACTTCCAACTTGTGCTGAGCAATCTTCAGATTACGTAACGAATACCTGTCGGCTCCAGTATAAACTGTAGTACCAGTTCCGAAATAACTATTGATAGAGGCTTCGATGTTATTGTTGATCTTATAGTGTAGACCTCCAGTCAATTTCACGTTGAGCGTGTTGTAGTCAACAAGCGCTTTTTCCTCATAACCGGTCCGCGAAACACTAGAGCTTTGGAAATAGCCATTCCTTACCCCATTGTAAAACGGCAACATGTTGTTTACCGGCGTCATGATGGCTGGGTTCTGAAGAGCAGTACGAACCGCTGCTGGGAAACCGGCAAACGTATAGAAGCCGGCTAACTGTGCATTGGTAGGATAAACCGGGTTGCCTATGGCACCAAAATATGAATTCAGAAGGGAAACGACATCAAGTCCTGTCGGTAGAATAGCGGCCCTTGTCTGGCCAACTACCAATTGAGCGAAGCTGTTCATGTTTGCACTCGCTTCATCTCCGTAAATATTGATACCATTAAAGTTGGGATCATTGCTGCGGTTACCGCCAACTACTTTGCTCAACACACCAATCTGTTGTTTGTTGCGATAATCATCGGCTTGCCAGTCGCTACCCTTTGTCAATTGGCCAGCAATCTTGAATGCCCATTTGCTACCAATTGCTTTGCCCCAGCGCATTGACCAGTCGTAGAATGGAGCGGCAGCTCTTTGCTTGCCGTCGACGTGCATGATGCCTTGCTTGATATTATAGCTTAGCCCCTGGTACTTGAAAGGGTTTTTGCTGGTAAGTAAAAGAGTTCCGTTCATACCGCCTGAACCATACAAGGCCGAGGAGGCGCCGGAAAGTAGTTCGATATTATCGACATCAAGTTCGGTAAGACCTACAATGCTACCCACCGAGAAGTTTAATCCCGGGGCCTGGTTGTCCATACCGTCTATCAGTTGGTTAAGCCTCGTATTACCACTGCTGATGAACCCACGAGTGGTCACCGTGCGGAAGGTAAGGCTGGCTGTATGCATATCCACCCCTTTCAGGTTGGAAATTGCTTCGTAGTAATTGGGAGCAGCAATGCTTCGGAGAGCGGCGCCACCCAGACGTTCAACGGTGACGGGTGCTTCAAGGATTCTTGTTGGAGTACGAGTCGTGGCAACCACCACTTCCTGGCCCATGGTGACATTGGGCTTCAATTCAACATCTATCTTGGCTGCAGCATCGTTTACTGTCACCTCGTAGTTATCGTATCCACCTGCCGAACTAAACACAAGCACAACTGGCAGTTTAGCTACCTTGATTGAGAATTCACCGTCGGAATTAGTATAAGTGCCCTGGCTGGTACCTTTAACGACAACAGAAACTGCGGGTACAGATTCTTTAGAAGAGCTATTGCGCACAACACCGGAAACGGTAATGGTCTGGGCAAGGGCAGCGATCGAAAACAGGCAGGCTATAAGAGAGGCCGCCAAAAAGCGATAGCTTTTTCTCATAATAAGCAATTTTAGTTTGGAATTTGGCGGAAAAATAAGCATTGTAATGTTTATCTAAAAATTTAATTTTTAACGATAAAGGATAAGTTGTTGAAATCTCAACAGCCTCTACTTTGGGCAGTTTTTTTACCCTTCATATTTTCGAAATATGGCAGGATTTCAATTTCCCGGACAGACCGCTTTTTACATGGGTAAAGTGCGTGATGTGTATACCATCAACGACGATGTACTGGTGATGATCGCATCTGACCGCATCTCCGCTTTTGATGTCGTTCTGCCAAGGCCGATTCCATTCAAAGGACAGGTGCTAAACCAGGTTGCTGCTTTTATGCTCGAAGCAACGAGAGACATTTGTCCAAATTGGCTATCCAAGGTACCTGCCCCTAACGCATCTATAGGAAAAAAATGTAAACCATTCCGCATCGAGATGGTTGTTCGCGGCAACCTCACAGGGCATGCCTGGCGTACCTACTCTTCTGGTTTACGCAAACTATGCGGCATCCGACTGCCGGAAGGAATGAAAGAGAATGACTATTTCCCTGCTCCCATCATCACGCCTTCAACCAAGGCCGAGCAAGGTCATGATGAGGACATTTCTGCCGAAAACATCATCGAGCAGGGAATTGTATCTCGCGAGGATTGGAAAGTTCTTTCGGATTATACATTAAACCTTTTTGACCGCGGTAGGCAACTGGCCTCAAAGAGAGGCCTCATACTGGTTGATACGAAGTATGAATTTGGTCGACTCGGAGATTCTATTTGTCTCATGGATGAGATCCATACACCCGATTCGTCAAGATATTTCTACGCCGAAGGTTTCGAAGAGAGGCAGGCAAAAGGAGAACGTCAACAGCAGCTAAGCAAAGAGTTTGTCAGGGAATGGCTTATTGCCAACAATTTTATGGGAAAGGAAGGACAGCAGGTACCGCAAATGACCGATGAATGGATCAATACTATTTCCCAAAGGTACATCGAGCTTTATGAGAAAGTAACGGGGACAGCCTTCGTTCCAGAACCGCTTCCTGATGAGGAGACTTATCGTAGAGTTGTGGAAGCGCTCGCAAAGGCACAGTGAGTAGTGAGTGGTGAGTGGTGAATGGCAACCTGTTTCTTGAAGACGCGCACGAATCTCGAATCAATTTTTCAGGTTGAATTACGGAGTGCACTCACTACTGACTACTCACTATTCACCTCAGACCCGCATAAAAAATAAAGGAAGGTCCGAGTTAATCTCTCGCCTTCCTTCTTCATTGTTCTCTTAGGTAACTATTTCTTCTTGATCCTGAATTCGCTTGTGCTGCTCGTGGCCCTTCCAGTTATGTAGGGACAATAATAGTCCACTGCATCCTGGGCTTCGTAATAAGTCAGCCAATAGTCCGTTACCGTACTTGTGAATACGCGTCCACTTGAGCGATTATAAACGTCATGTGTGCCGGAATAGCTGAAATCTCCATAAACGAAGCTGCCTTCATACGGTTTGTACCCATCGAATGAGCGCAATACTGAATAACCGTTATTCGTTTCTACTACGAAATAGTCGCAATAGGAATCACTATAAACCACTTCTCCCCTTTCCTTCGAGAGCCAGTAATCTTCGTTAAATGTGACATTCCTTTCCTTATAACAGCCGGTGAAAAGGACCAGTGAAAGAATGGCGAGCGAGGACAGTGTAAATATCTTTTTCATACTAATAGATTTTTTTTGATAAACCTGATTTTGTTTTTACAATGATAAGACTGTGCCATATTCCAAAAGGTTTGATAAGCACTTGTTAAAAGCTTTTTGAAAAGAGTTAAAGCCTTGAGAGGTTTCGTTAAAATGTTTATGGTGGTTTATTCGGTTCTCTGTAATTTGTCGCTATGAAAAAATTCTGCATCCCCGCAGTCCTTTGCCTGGCTTTCTTTGCACCTGCAGGTACCGACAACTACCTCATCGTGGGTACCTACACTGGAGGGAAAAGCGAAGGCATCTATGTATACAAATTCAACAGCCTGGATGGTACTTTCCGGGAAGTAAGTCATGCACATTCCTCAAACCCCTCCTACCTTGCCGTAGCGCCAAATGAGCGGTTCGTCTATGCTGTACAGGAAGACGCAGGTAGCAACGGCAAGGGTGGCGACATTGCTGCGTTTGCGTTTAACAAGACCTCAGGAGTGTTAACATTCATTAACAAGCAGTCAACAAACGGCGACCATCCCTGCTATGTAACCGTGGATAAAACTGGCAAATGGGTCATAGCGGGAAATTATTCCAGTGGAAGCCTCTCGGTTATTCCCGTGAATGATGACGGCAGTGTCGGCAGCGAGGTTAAACATATCCAGCATGAAGGATCCGGTCCTAATAAGCAACGCCAGGAGAAGCCGCATGTACATTGCACCGAATTCTCGGATGATAACCGATTCCTGTTTGTTCCTGACCTTGGGATCGATAAGGTGATGATCTATTCATTCGATGCAACAAACGGCAGCCTGACACCAGCGAAACAACCTTTCGCCCAATCCGAACCAGGTTCTGGTCCAAGGCACATTACTTTCCATCCAAATAATAAGTTCGCCTACCTGATAGAGGAAATGAGTGGTACCGTTGTCACATACAAGTACAAGAACGGAAAACTCAAAGATGTGCAGCGCATCTCCACGATGCCTGCTGGCGATACCAGTTTTGCCGGCAGCGCTGATATCCATGTTTCCCCCGACGGAAAGTTTCTCTATGCATCCAACAGATCGACCTCAAATACAATTGCCATCTTCTCGGTGAACCCCAGGAACGGTAAACTATCGTTGGTAGGTCACCAATCCACCGCGGGACAAACTCCGCGAAACTTTAACTTCGATCCATCAGGTGAATTTCTGTTAGTGGGCAATCAAAATAGCGATGAGATAGTCATTTTTCGGCGGGATAAAACCACCGGACTTCTCACGGATACCAGGAGTAGGATTCCCGTTGGCAAGCCTGTTTGCCTGAAGTGGATTTCAAGCAACTGAGCGTTTATGGTTTTTTCAATGTAGTCCGGAGTCTTGCGCGCGACTTATTGAAGATATTCCTCCCTTTGTCGATCCCTTTTCTCATCAACTTCTGTTCCTCCTCTGGCATATGGATGAATTCAAGACAAACCTGGCTACAGCATCCTTCAAACTTCGCAGCGCATTCTTCGCACTGGATGAACAATAGATGACAGCCGCTATTCTTACAATTTGTATGTGTATCGGCGGGCTTACCGCATTGGTGACAACGGGCGATCACATCGTCGGTAATACGCTCTCCCAGCCTGTCGTCGAATACGAAGTTCTTCCCGATAAACTTGCTTTCGAGACCTTTCTCCTTAACCTGTTGTGCATAATTAATGATTCCACCTTCAAGGTGAAATACATGCTCGAATCCGTTGTGTAACATCCATGCCGAGGCTTTCTCGCAACGGATTCCACCAGTACAATACATTATGATGTTTTTTTCTTTCTTGTCCTTCATCATTTCAACTGCCATCGGCAACTGATCCCTGAAAGTATCGCTCGGTATCTCTAGTGCATTTTCAAAGTGCCCCACCTCGTATTCGTAGTGGTTGCGCATATCAATAACAACGGTACGCGGATCTGTCAGAAGGGCGTTCATCTGTTCAGCATCGACGTATTTGCCTTTGTTGACCATACTGAATGCCGGGTCATTGATGCCATCTGCAACGATCTTATCCCTAACCTTTATCTTAAGCACCCAGAATGATTTCCCATCGTCATCCACGGCGATATTCAAGCGCGTGTCTTTAAGTGGAGGGAATGAGTAGAGGGCCTCCCGCATGGCGTCGAAGTTCGATTTAGGAACACTTAGCTGTGCGTTAATACCTTCATGTGCCACGTAAATGCGGCCAAAGACTTTAAGGTTGTCGAAAAGTTGATAGAGCTGGTCCCTGAATGCAGAAGGATCGTCAACGGGAAAGTAATGATAGAAAGATAGTGTAGTCCGAGGTTCGGTTTCGTTGTATAAACGTTCCTTGAGTTCCTTTTGGGAAATACGATTGTGTAATATTGCCATGTTGAAATTTTATGGACGTATGCCGGACGAACAAAATTTCGTAACGGAGCAAAGATAGTCCGAAAGTCGGGAAAGTCCGGAAGTCCGAAAGACTATTCGAAAATTCGAGTCTTCACTCCCGCCTATCGCCTCGCGACTCCCCCTCGCAGGATGGTCTTCCGGACTTTCGGACTTCCCGACTTCCGGTCTATTCGGAGAAACTCACTTTCCCCCCAATCAATCCTCCAAACCCTACCCTGACACCAAACTTGTTGCCGAGGCCGGGTTGATAGGCATTGACGAAATCAACGCGGAACAGTTTGAAGATATTTTCGATACCTGCGAAAGCCTCGAGGTAATAATTTTCATTATTCACATAGAATGCATTCGATCCCACAACCAGATTCCATTTTAACCTGTTAAACAGCGGAATCTTGTTTGTTAATAGTCCATTGAAGTGATGCTCAACGTGTGCCAACGCATAGAATTTCTCGGTATTACTGTATCGGTAATATGGAGCAAGTTGAAAACTGTTCAGGTATTTGATATTATAGAAAGTCTGGTTGCCGTTGAAATGTTGCATATCCGGAATCCCTACAGATTTGTCGCTTAGGAAACCGCCGACGCTAAATCGGTATTTGAACTCTCCCCCCATTTTAAAATTCATATTGTCATAAAGAGAGAACTGCCACTTATCGAAATCCACATCGCTGCCGAGGATATCTTTTATGCCTTTGTTATAGGACAATTCAAAAGTGGGAGCCTTGGAACCAATGGGCACTTTTGCCCAGGGATACTCGATGTATCGTTGTCCTGGTTGCCACGCGATGGTTACTCCGACTACAAGTGCCTGATGTCTGAAGAATGGAATGTGTGCAAGCTCAAATGGATGATTGGGCAACCACATACCTCCTTTGTTTGAAAAGGAATAATCGGTACTATTTTCAACAGGGATCCTGTCTTCGTATGTGGCGTTGAAAGTCATCCTGGCTCCGTTTTCGAACCTGTTATTGTAAACAACTTTGCCAAACCAGTTCTCATACAACTTCATGTAGTTCTTCTTCCAGAATAGCGTATAGACAGCGTTTGTCAGCGGGTTGATCGGGTTATCCTGGTTGAATTGCGAAAGACGTTTGCCCCCAGACAACATCAGGTAGCGGTTACGATAGTCGCCTCTTCTTGGCTTTATCGTAAGATCTGCATATGAATTAAAGTGTGAATTGCTGAATCCATACCTGGTATTCCAATCCAGATTATATGAATACTTCCCTTTCCTTGGTGCAATCGAAAACTGTTGCTCCACATTGAGTGAGACACCCTCGACGGTGTTATATTCGATCTGCGGCAATAGCGGTTTAAGGTGATATGAGACAGTTCTCCGTTTCCCGTAAAAGCGATGATCCGCCCCTGACCAAACGATCCCTTTTAACGTGACCGGTTTTTGATTTTTTCGTAGCGAGTCGATATGCGAACGAGTCATAAAGGAGTCACGCGAGACTTTCGCCATACTGTCCTTGTATACGAAATCCTTTTTTTCATCCGCTTCGAGCGCTACAGGACGAACACTGTTCCAGTAATTAGTGTCTTTGCGATTAAACGCCGTATCATACTTCATGATCGTTCGATTGAACGATTTTGAAGTGAAGCCTGGGGTTAGGTCATAATCCGAATAAACATTGACGAAGTTGCCTGCGAAATCGAAGCCAAGTTTCTTCATCGCCACATACACAACCTGGTTCCTCGTCTTCCATGTGTCAGGTGCAATGGACCCATGTATCTGGCTCACACGAAGCGTGTCGATCAACTCAAGCGAATACTCGGTGGTAGTCTGGAGGTCGAGGCTATAGATTCGCCAATCGTCTTCTGTTATCTGGATGGTGCCGCTGAATAGCGGCTCATTTTTCCGACGCGGTGTAACCTTGATGGTGTTGACCATCTTATTGTCTTCGACGAAACTTCCTTCGTATTTGTATCTGTAATAATTGAGAGCACCGTCTGCCACGGGGGAGATGAAACCACGCGGGTTAAGATTGTTGTCGAACACGGAGACGTTGTTCTGGTAGAAGTTGATGAAGAAGGGAAAGCTTAGCCCGAACCCTCCGCCGCTTTGCCGTGACGATAATACGCGATACTTGATCTTGTCAGGCTTGGTATACGAAACGCGGGTCATAGATTCAGAAAGGAAGAGAATCCCTTTGCCTGCTGAGTCGAGACCATCATTGTCATCCCGCTCGATTTTCTTTCCGAATATCTTAGAAGGAAGTCCACGTGACCGTAGTAGACCTTTGATATAAACGTCCACAGTAAAGGAATCGACCTGATTGTTGTAATAGGATCTTTTCTTGATTGCCTGTCTTATGATCTCATAGGCAGGGTCTTCGCCCTTTCTTACAATCACCTCACCCAGCGTGAGCTCCTGGATGGATAGGGTAAAGTTTACGACCTGGTCTTCGTTTGTGACCGTAACGGAAGTCTCGTGTTTCCTATAGTTCACATATTGACATACCAATGTATATTGACCGGGGGCAAGGGTGATAGAGTAGCTTCCTGAACTATTTGCGTTGGTTCCCTTGGTTGTGCCTTTTATACTGATGGAAGCGTATGAAAGCGGAGCGCCCTTTTCATCGGTTACTTTACCAGTGATCTTGCCGGCCTGGGAGTCAAAGTAAGTAATCAGTAGGAGTAAGCAGAGTATTGGTCTAATCATGGAGGTGAATGTAAAACGAAAATTCTCCATGGGATGTTACAAAAATCAAAAAACTACTTCCTGGTGGGTGGCGAACTCCTCAGGTAGCTGCCAGACAGGGCACCGAGCCCACCAACCAGAGCTCCGATCAATGCGGTTACGAAGATGAGCAGGAAGGAATTTCCACCTAAAGGCAAAACACCGGCAATGCGGTGAGAGAGTATGCCTTCATTCTTTATATCGATCCACCATGCGATAATACCCCATAGTAAGAAGATGCCGAGAAAACCAGATAGGAACGCTTTACCTGCACGTTGGTGAACGAGCAATGCAATCAGGAAACCTGCAATGGCGATGCTCCACCACGGTAACCAGAGACCCAATAGAAAGGCCATTAGAGCGGAGAGTATTGTAGCCGCGAGAAATTTCATTACGTCAGTATTTTAATAATTATGTAAAATATAGAATGTAGAATGTAGAATGTAAAATGTAAAAAGTGATCAGTCATTACATGCATAATCACATTATGTTTTCAAACCGCTAAGGCCGTTCGAATACCACGATGTTCAACTTTTTCATTCTACATTTTATATTTTACATTTTACATTTTGTTAATGCTTACTCAAATCTCAACACTCCCTTTATTCGCGCGTCGCTCTCCTCTCCTTTCTTCATTACCCACAGGGTATAATAACCGCCCGTTGCCCAGGTGTTGACGAAGTTGTCGTAAAAAGGGCTTCCAGGATTTCCACTTTGCCCTCCGGGATATACGCCGTAAGCTTCTGTATTGGCACTTAGATGCACCACCATTCTCCAACTCGGGCCATGATCGGCCTTCGTAGCATTAATGATCCCACTGCCCCCTCCGATCGGGAGATGCAAGCGACTCAAGGCGGGTATCTTCAGCAGGTGCTGCACCTTGGTGTCCTTGTATTTTGCCCAATCCAACTTTCCATCTGTCTCGGCCTGCTTTATCTGAACAGTTGCCTTCTCGAGCGCTGTAACCAATAAGTCTTCGATTGTTTCTTTCGTTGGAGTACTGATATTATCCGCGAAACGATAGGCCGAGTCGCGCGTCACAGATTCTATCAATGTCGTTTCATTTGGCCAGGGCATTGGTATTCCGGATCTGTTAATCTCGTCCGACCAGACTTCCTTCTCCAGTTCACTCCACCAAAGATGAAACACCGTTGCTCCCTTTTCGGTCGGATCATTACGCAGATTCCATGACTTGAAGATGCTGAGATACTTCTTTGCATCGGCTGAGAGACGACTCTCGTCCAGGCGCAGCAGTATGTTTTTTCCCATTTCGGCCTTGATATTATAATTATCCGTTTGCAGTGCTTTCATGTCATCGGGAGACACACTATTCATTTCATCCAAACGGCGGTTGATGATTAAGCCCCGATAAACTGGAAAGCTGTTGCCCGTGTAGTATGGATAAGTTGAATCTACGGACAATTGATTGGCACTACTAACGTATCCCCTTGCCGGATTTTTCATGTGTGGGTTCTCCGCCTGGGGAATGAGTCCTTTCCACATGTAAGTACTATCGGTACCAGGCATCATGAAGTCGCCCTGGCGTCTCCATTTCGCGGGGAAGTCGCCCTGTTGCCAAATGGCAATGTCACCATTCTTCGAGCCGAATACTGGGTTCTGCCCGGGGCAGGTAAGGTACTTGATCGCCTGTTCGTAATCAGCATAGTTCTTCGCCCGATTCAACTCGTAGAAGATCATGGTCTCGTTCGAAGGATCGTGGGCCTTCCAACGCACGGCATAGTATTTTTTACTCCCCTCGCTCGCAGGGAAATTGTGATCGTAATAGACCGGTCCAAATAAAGTGTAGGCAACTGTGTCGGCGAGAGCCTCCTCTCCGCGAATGCCGACGAGCTCTACCCTCTTCGTGGTCTTCACCCATCCGCTATCGAACCAGTATTCACTCATGGAGGCGTCCCGGAACTGTATTTCATAATAATCCTTTACGTCCCGACCCGCATTAGTGAATCCAAATGATATACTATCGTTGAAACCGATGATTATATTCGGAGCGCCAGGGAATGTTACTCCATAAGCATTGAAGTTGGGCGTCGAAAGTTGCATCTCATACCACAATGATGGAAGATTTAAACCAAGGTGGGGATCATTACAAACGATTGGGCTCCCACTCGAAGACTTTGCGCCGTTGACTGCCCAGTTATTACTTCCATTGTCCTTATCAGGACCCGGTAGGATGTTGGTGATTGTATCGTTTGTAAACGTGAAGTATAATGAATCTGCAGAAGCAGGCTTGTTGAGATCGAACGCGGTACTTACGGGATATGGAGATTCAGGTGTATTGGGTACTATAGGCTTCAAAGAATCCTGTATAGCGGGAAACAAGGCTTCGAAATCTGTGATGGAGAAGGAATTTTTTGCGTTAGTGTATTCGAGATCGTCGTCACCTCCCGCGAGATCGTAACTCATATATTTAAGAAACAATGCTGTCTTTAGTGGAGTCCATTTCTCGGGTTTGTAGTCGAGCAACTTGTATTCGAGAGGCAGTTCGCTTTCTTTCAAATTTTCAATCCATGCATTCACGCCTGCTGTATACGCATCCTGCTGTGCCTTCGCCAATGGATTCCTGTTTGCCTCTTCCAACGATTTTTCCGCGGCATAGATCATACCTAGTCGCCGCATTCCTCTATCGTACTTTAATACCCTTCCATCTTTTCCCTCCCCTACGATCGCACTTACCATTCCAGCAGCTGCGAAGGCCTGGAACTCCATTTGCCACAACCTGAACCGTGCATGCAGATAACCCTGGATGAAGTATACATCTTCATCGTTTTCCGCAAATACGTGGGGAACCATTCTCTCGTCGAAATAAACTTGCGCCTTTCCTTTCAATTGCGGAAATGAAATGGTGGCTGAAAGATCCTGGTCCACAGCCTCAGCATTCTGCCAGAAACCATGTTGGGGGCTTAAGAACTTCCCAATCGGCGGCAGGCGGCTGTCCCCTACCTTCCAACTCTTGTTCAACACCACCACCATTGCGACTGTAACCGTGGTATAAATAATAAAGGGAATGATTCGCATAAGCAGTTATATGGCGTGAAAGATAAAAAAGAACGGTTAATGTAGATAGAAAATTTACTTTTTATAAATGAGGCTTCATCAATCCATAGCTTACGTGAACGAAATCGGCAACACAGTTATGGGACTACTTCGAATAAAAGGAATTGCGAACGCTGGCCCTTCGCGAAATTATCGTCTGCTACAAGAAGCAATGTGCGGTTGCCATTGGGCAATGTAGGTCCGAAAGTCACTCCTTCCATATTATCAATAAACAACCCGAGACTGTTCAAGTCAAGTAATAACTTCTTCGTGATTGGTTTCTTTGGTGGTTGTGTCTTCAGCGATAGTGAAGTGACGTCTTGTGCTCCTTTCGCGTCAGCAAGATACAACCGAACATCCGAGGGCAGTCTGCCGGTAGACCATGCTCTCTCGATGATCAGAAATTGATCGTTCCCCAGGCACAGAATGTCCGACACGCCATTAATCTTGAACGCGGAGGGTGGATTGGAGGGATGTGGGACAGGATCGATGCGGTAAGCGAACTGTGCAACAGACTGCTTAAGTGCACGGTTAAACTTCACTATGCGCACCCATCCCGATGAATCGCCGCCCGCAGCCCGTGGACCATCTTCATACAATGGTTCCTCTATTCCTATGTACACATGACTGGCGGTCTCATCGATCCCGATTGCTTCGAATACGCTGTTGTGGCGTGGACCCTTCTCCTCTAATTGTATGTGGAGGATAGGAGGCAACTGGAAACTGTCAAGGTATCGGCCATCCCTTTGCATTAGGATCACCGAGGGATTCTGGAGTTCCTGTTTCCCATCGCGGAGATATCGTTGACCCTCGCTACTCCAGATCAACTCATCTCTTTTTGAATCGTAACGCATTGCCTCCACGTCCGCAGAATGGATTCTGTCCTTTGTGATATCAGTGTATGGCCTTGCTTGGGGATTCAATAAAGCGGTCATGTCTACAATCTGTACACTATCGATGCCTGTATCACTGATTGGGATTCTAGCAGTATAAAAGCGCGCAGGTCCTTTGGTAGAAGGATCATCACAAATCATATAATAAAGATCCCGTTTAGCATCGTAGTCTATGCCGGATAGTCCGCCTACTACCGTTTCTTTGAACATCATCGCCGAAGGCAAACTGAATTGGTTTATCAACCTCAGCCCGCTAATCGAGATCGCCTGGTGCCGATTGGCCACCTTGCGTTGCGACACGCATCCGATCACCAGGAAAATAAGACATACAAAGCCCGCCCGTTTCATAGCCGATAGTTTGGACAAAACTACGTAAGCATTTGGCTTATTTTGGGCAAAAATTTGCCCAAATATCCTTATTCCTTAAGGAGTTAGTCAAAAGCTATGTTTTGTTAACTGGATTGGGTATTTTGCCGCTCCTTCAGGAAACGGTAGTCAATTTGAAACAATTTTACTTATCCATACTTATTGGAAGCGTGTTGTTCCTGGCTTGTACTAAAGTATATGTCGAGCCGTCTCCCCGTTGTATTTCCCAATTCGTTAATCCTTCCGGCAGAAGTTATGAATGCTCCAATGTAGCCGCCATTAGTTATACTTCCTCGCATTGCGGATTGCTCCCCCTCCATAGAAACAATTACTGGGTCTACCTGGATTCCATTTTTGAAAACGGAGCCTTCGATCGTGTTCAGTTCGACACGTTAAGGATAACGAATAGTTTTCGAACACTTACTGATAGCCTCGTGTGGTGGGAAACAAAAGGAGTAGTTGGATTGCCTGTCTTAATGTATGCGAATGATTCAGCGATCTTCCAGCTAAGCAATAGATATTTCACTTCTGAATGCATTAAGGATGTAAAGAAATCCTACTCACTTTTTCCCGGTGACTCAATAAAATACCTGTCGAGTTTTGATGATAACGCGGCAATGGGTCGCTCTATCCGAATTTCTGGTGAGCTTGTATCACCCGCGGGGCACTTCAATGACTGTATTCTCTTCGAGAAAAACGCTCCACGATTTCGAAATGAAAAAGTCTATTTCAAACCCGGTATCGGTGTTGTGAAGTATAGCAATTCGGAAGCAGCGATGGGCTCGCAGACGGTATTGGTGAGGAAGATTTCGACGCTTTTAGCCTATCATATAGAGTGAATGGTTGAGTGAGTTGATTGAGTTGATTAAGTTGACTAAGGTCATTCGCGATTACCCGCTTAATCAACTCACTCAACCAAATCAACCAAATCAACTCCACCAACCGAATCAAGCACCACGTGTCTCCACTCTACCAAATCCAACACCATCTCCAAACCGCTGGAAATAAATCCAGCACCGAATTCTTCCAAAAAATGGTGCCGGGCGAACAGAAGAGCTATGGTGTGAAATCGCCCGTGCTAAATGAGTTGGCTAAACGATACAGCGCACATTCATTCGCTCTTGCCGAGGAATTGTGGAAGGCAGGTGCTTTGGAGGAGAAAATAATCGCCATTAAAATCATCGAGCGAATGGGAAAGAAAGAGCCAGCGAAGGTACTGCCTCTCTTCCGGAAATTTGCAAAACAGATTGACAATTGGGCAGTATGTGATGGGCTCGGAATGCAGTTTCTCCGTGGCATCGTCAAGACTCATCCAAAGGAAATCTTTGAGTTAGCATTCAAATACAAGGATTCAAAAGATCCCTGGCAACGAAGGCTTTCACTGGTGATGGTAGAATGGTACACCAGGGATAAAGCAATGCATGCGGATATCAGGAAACTTGTGATGGCGCTGGATAGGGATGAGGAGTACTATGTGAAGAAGGCGGTGGCATGGATTAAGCGAAATCTTGGTAGTTAAGTCGATAGGTGTTTGGGTTGAATAAGTTGACTGAGTTGACTAAGGTCATTCGCGGTTACCCGCTTAATCAACTCAATCAACTCAATCAACCCAATCAACTAAATTTAGGGAAGTACCACAATCCTCGTCCCACCTCCCCAAGTCAACAATGCCTTATTGTCACAGTCGCCATTGGAAGGCGCGCCATAGTCCAGGAACAATACACGATCATTGATCTTGATCTTTACCACTCCATCGCTGATCCAGCGGCATGCAAATTTCTTTACGAGTGGGGATTCGGTATTTAGTAAGATTGTAACTCCATTGTTGAAGACGGTCTTCGACCTTCCTCCAATTTCATACACATCATCGATGAGGTTGGGAGTATGTATTCCGTCCGTCTGAGTAACCTCCTTCACGCCGTCGTAACTGTAGCCGCGTCCGGTGGGGAAAGTCACCTTTCCACCAACGACCCTGACAGTAAAATGAACGGCGCCGTTCGCGCTAAGGTTGCTGATGATCTTCGTTCCTTCGATATGGGCCCGGTTAAGATAAAAATCAGTCAGCGTGATCGTGAGTACAGAACCGGCGCGACGAATGGGTCCGGTAAAATGAAGTGTGATGGTACCTTTCCGATGCTGTCCATCAGCACACCAACAACCATTTCCAGGAAAGTCAATAGTTACGGTCTTAGGGTAAGTGCTGTCATTGGGCGTGACAGTTATCACCGCACAAGGCCCCAGCCTTTCACGGAGTCGTAGGAAGAGGAAAAGTCTTCCGTTCGGGGCACTAGCAGAGGCTTCTTCTTCAGCGGCGATTCTACCAACATCTTCGATATCGTCGAAACTTGCCTCCGCCTGTGCGCTTTCCTCAGCATATACTACGCTTTCGGCTTCCGTAGGCGCCTGGGCCTGGTCCGAGCTGGACTCTTTCTTACAGGAGTACAATACCGTCATCAGTACAAAAACTGCAGGTAATACTGCCTGGTTAATGGGAAAAAATTTCATGGCTATACTTTTTAGGGTTTGTGGAGAATATTAACGCAACTTTGGAACTCTCCCGCGCAAGAAAGTTTAATGCATTGGAAAAAAAATCTATTTTTTTGGAAGGATGAGACAGATAATCGGGTATTTAAGGGAGTATTTCTACGAGATTAACTGGGGGGTGTTTGCATTTGTTACGCTGCTCACTACCGTTCTGACTTTCCTCAACTATTACTTCGGGCTCGATGATTATTTGAGTACTTATCCGAATTTTGGTGTCAGTTTCTTCGGCAGGGTGATCATTTTTTCACTTGCTTTTTTTCTGCCTTATCTCGCATATTATTTTGTTTCAAGGAATAATTATTTCTCATCAAAGGAATTTTTAATTCCCTTATTCGCTGCGCCATTTATTTTTGCGTTGAAAGTAGCTTTTGTGCCGACGCTACATTTTTCAGATGAGTGGGCCACGGATACTTTTTGGAATGTGATCTTCTACTGGCCCGCGCTGTTGGTCATCATCGTATTCCTGCTTTTCCTGATCTGGAAGACGTTTCATTCGGATCAGCCATTCTATGGTGTAAAGACACGCGAGATCGACTGGAAGCCATATGTCATTATGTTGTTGATCATGGTACCGTTGGTAGCGATCGCATCCACACAAGCCGATTTCCTCGCGGTATATCCTAAACTTAAACTCATTACGGAAGTTTCATTTGAGGAGTTATCATGGTGGCACAAACTTCTATTTGAATTATCATACGGAACGGACTTTATCACAATCGAATTATTTTTCCGTGGGTTTCTTATTCTCGCATTCGTAAAATGGGCGGGGAAGGATGCGATACTGCCCATGGCATGCTTCTATTGCACGATACATTTTGGAAAGCCGATTGGTGAATGCATCAGTTCGTTCTTCGGGGGTCTTGTACTTGGTGTTGTCGTCTATCATACCCGCTCAATTCTCGGCGGGTTGATGGTCCATCTCGGTATTGCATGGATGATGGAAGCGGGCGGATACCTAGGTAACTACTTTTTCGACTAGTATTTAAAGAAAAAAACGCTACAAGCCGGTAAGCCGGATTCTGTCGTGGGCTATCATTTATCTGTCCCGATAATTGCTTATCGGGATCAATCTGCCTACCCTGTACCCTGCCCGCTTTTGGCGAGCTTGGGCGAGCAGCCCTTCGAGGGTACTATACGTGGCATTTCAGCATGCAAGGTTTACCCGCCAATAACGTTACCATTACCAGCCGTAGGCTCTTACCCTGCGTTTTCAACCTCACCGGTCCTTTTCCGAAGAAGAGAACAGGCAGTTATTTTCTGTGGCACTTTCTGTTCCTGCCGATGCCTAAGTAGCGGCAGGACCCGGCTATTCACCGGTGCATTGCTCTTTGCTGTCCGGACTTTCCTACCCTGTTTGCCTAAGCTAACAGGATCGATAGCCTGGCTTGTAGCGATTACAAAAATAAGAATTGGAAAATTGGTGGCCGTGGTTAATTGGCAAGTGGCAATGTAAACGAAAAAACAGACCCTTCATGAAGCTGGCTCTTGACAATCAACTCACCCTGGTGTTCCTTAATAATTTCTGAGGAGATATAGAGACCCATGCCGAGGCCCGGCGTAAGGAACTTCTTGTCCTCGACGCGATAGAAGCGCTCAAATATTTTCTTTTGATCAGCGCGTGACATACCAATGCCGGAATCGATGACCGAAATGATCGCGAAATTGGTATCCTTTTCGGCCCTGATGATGATCTCTTTATTCTGCGGGGAATATTTCACCGCATTATTGATAAGATTCATCAACACCTGCTCGATTCGCTCTTCATTGCCGACGACCATGATGGTATCGGAAATCTCTGTCTTGATTGTGTAGGATGGATACATGTATTTGCCATTCTCACAACAAACATTAACTAGTTCCCCAAGATCGAAGGCTGATGTGCTGAATTTCAATTTCCCAGCCTTAATCTTACTCACATCCAGCAGGTCGTTGATGAGGTGTTGGATTTTGGTAAGCGATGCATTGGCCTTGGAGATGTAGAGGTTAACGGTATCACTGAGATCAGGCTGCATCTGTATCAACTGCATATATCCTTTCAGGCTTGTCAGAGGCGTCTTCAGTTCATGGCTGGCGACACTGATGAATTCATCTTTCCTGTCAATCTCTTGCTTCTGATTTTCGATATCTGTAGACGTTCCAAACCATGCAACGATGTTTCCCTGGTCATCCTTTACGGGTTCTCCTTTGCCCAGGTGCCAGCGATACTCGCCATCCGAAGCCCTACGAATGCGATATTCAAACTGGAACGAGAGTTTCGTCACCAAAGCCTGGTTCCAAACCTGTACCACCCTATCGAAATCGTCTGGATGTAACGCTTTCTGAGAACCTGAACCTCTTGAATCTTCGAGGCTGAGACCGGTATATTCGAGCCATAGCTTGTTGAAATAATCGGCATTTCCATCTGCCTGCGCGGTCCAGACGATAACGGGAATGTTATCTGCGAGGAACTTGAAGTGCTCGCGGCTTACAAGCAGGTCCTTTGTTCTCGACTTGACGATGTCTTCCAATTCTTCATTCATTCGTGCCGCTTTCTTCCTTGCTTCCTCCAGCATTTCATTCTTGATCTGTAGCTGCCGTTCGTTTTCCTTTTGGGTTGATAGGTTGGTCAGAATTACACTTAATGCTGGGCCTTCATCCAACTCGAGAGAAGTAAAGGATAGAAGAAATGGGATTAGTTCATTTCTCTCGTTCATCAGGGATATTTCTCCTTTACTATCCGATTCCCAACCTCGGCTCATAAGATCTTTAAATGTTTCTTTATACTCTTCAGGCACGAATTCGGCAAAACGTAGGCCGACCACTTTGGCAAGTGGCATATTTACCATAGAAGCAAATTGCGAATTACTATATAGGATCATTCCGTCCTCGTTGAGAGTAACAGCTCCCTCTTTCATTTTCTCAATGAACACACGGTAGGTTTGGTCTGCCGTTTTGAGCGTGTACAATTGATGACCATGTCCGTTCTCCACAATGAGGGCGTCCACCTGCCCCGAACGGATGGCAAGTATTGTATCGTTCGCCTCCGCTAGTTGCCGGTGTAATTCCTCAATTTCATCCTGGAACTTTTCGTATGGTTGCTCTACATTCATTTTTCGTTGTCGGTTGTGACGCCAATACCCGTTAGTACCCTTTCCGTATCAGACATGTCGCCAATCATTCGTCGCTCAGGTAACGGATGTTTTTTTATTAGCATCGGTAATGCGATCAGGTTCTCATGTTTCGCAATTTCCGGTTGTTGATAGACATCGATAATCTCCAGATCATAATTTCCCACAAGATATTCGTTGCACAGGTTTTTGGTATTAGTGATCGCCCTAACCGAGTTTGGAGAGGCACCCGTGACATATAATCGCAGTACAAAAACACCATCTCTTACTGGGGCTTTGGCGCCGCCTTTCCTGTTTTTTTGCATTATTTCATGATTACGGGACGGATGTTCAAACCAACCAATACCTTTTCCTCATTTGAAAGGTCGCCGATAATCTTACGAATCGGCTCCGGAACTTTTCTAACTAACGTGGGAATCGCAAATATTTGATCACCTTCTGCCAGTTGCGGCTGGAGCAACAAATCGATTACTTCAATTCGATATTGACCTTTCAGATGCTCTTCACAATATCTCTGTAGATTCTTAAGGGCAGTCACCGATTTTGGGGTCTTCCCCGCTACATACAGGCGCAATTCCCATTTTTTATCTTTTCTGACCATGATTGTTTTTATTAGTTTTCTTTCCGGCCTTCTTCGTCCCATTGACACTTGAGTCCGTTTGCCTTCTTCTTGCCTGTTCATTTCTGAACTGTTCCTCGTTCTCGCCCTCTCCTGCCTTTCTTCTCATCTCCGCATCTCGTTCGGAGCCGACCACGATACCACCAGCACCAACAAAGATCTCTATCAGTTGAACTCCCCGATCGCTTATTACAAACTCTCGCACCTGGTTAGAATGTTTCATACCCCTGGACTTCATGACATAAACCGCCCTGTTTCGCTCTCCATTGCTTTCCAGATCCTTTACAGATATCCACGCATCCACTAAGGAAGATACCCCCTCATCTATTTTCTGATCCATCACGCTTGTTAGAGCGGTTAGCACCACCGTGATATTTTCTGATTGGAGGAAATCAATAAGTCGCATCAGCATTGAGTTTACCTCGTGCAACAACCCAATGGTCACCAGATTGGTGATTGGGTCAAGTACTACTACACTTGGCTTCACCTCCTTGACAAGTTTGTAAATTCCCGCAAGGTGCATCTCAAGTCCATACAGAGCCGGACGAGCCGAATGAAAATGCAACAGGCCTTTCTTCATATGAGGGTTGAGATTCAAACCGATCGACTTCATGTTTCTAATGATCTGTGCAGGCGATTCTTCGAAGGCGAAGAAAATACACTTCTCATTTCTCTTGCAGGTTTCATTCGCAAAGTAGGCGGCGATGCTTGTCTTACCCGTTCCTGCAGTACCTGATATCAGGATGCTACTCCCGCGATAAAACCCTTTTCCTCCCACCATTTCGTCCAGCGATGGAATTCCAGTGCTGATTCTTTCGGCGGAAACTTTTCTTTCCAATTTAACCGAAGTGACAGGCAAGACGGAGATCCCATTTTCATCTATGAGAAAAGGATATTCATTGGTGCCATGAACGGATCCCCTGTATTTCACCACACGCAGCCTTCTTGTCGATATCTGGTTGATTACCCGGTGGTCGAGAAGTATGACGCAGTCTGACACATATTCTTCGAGGCCATTTCGAGTTAGTTTACCCTCTCCCTGCTCTCCGGTCACGATAGCCGTTACCCCTTTTTCATTCAACCAATGAAAAAGTCTTCTTAGTTCGGCCCGTAGGATCGCCTGGTTACTTAGTCCGGAAAATAGATTTTCAATCGTATCGAGCACTACTCTCTTCGCGCCGATGCTGTCAATCGCGTGCTCCAGTCGAATAAATAAGCCATCGAGATCATACTCTCCGGTTTCCTCTATTTCATCCCTGTCAATATGTACATAATCGAGTCGCAGCTTCTTGGCTTTTTGCAACTTCTGGAGGTCAAATCCAAGTGACGCGACATTCGTAGTCAGTTCCTCTGTCTTCTCTTCGAAGGCGATAAAGACACCGGGTTCGTTGTACATCATAGCACCTTTCACAATAAACTCCATGGAAAGCAAAGTCTTCCCGCATCCTGGCCCACCGCAAACGAGGGTGGTGCGTCCCTGTGGTATTCCCCCCACAGTAATTTCGTCAAGGCCATTGATGCCGGTCTTAGTTTTAAGTAAAGCTTGCATGGTGGTGTGGTTGATGAATGGTTTGGCTTATGGAGAAAGGTTTCATTTTATTTTATACAAAATGGTGGCGTCATTCAGGAATGCCGGTTTTAGATACTGTAGAAAATTATACATTGATTTCTGAAAAACAAGAAGTATGCCTGTCCTCAGTACTGGAAAAAAATTTCGGTGGCACCATACCCAAATGCAGGGTGGTATTGGTTTGCAAAGGATTTTACCTCTCGCTTCAGTCTTAGCCTGTCGTGGATTTCGTTCCTCAGTCTGCCCTCCCCAACTCCATGAATTACCGTGAGCGAGGGTTGAATATGCGCCAGCGCGAGGTCATAAAATTTCTCAAAAGTCTTCAGCTGAATAGTAAGGATTTCGAAGTTGCTCAACTGTTTCCAGTCGTCAATTATCTTCTCGATATGGAGGTCGACAACCGTTCTGGGCGGCTCCAGGTGTTGTCTCGCCTTCTTCACGTCATACAGCTTATACCCTTTCGACGCGAGATGTCCAAGATCGAGTGTGTCCTCGTAGATCTTGTCAGGATAATTTTCGAAAAGCTTGTAGGAGAAATGGGGCTCGTTCTTTTGCTTCAGTTCCTCAATGCGGGCAAAGACCTGTTTTGCCTTAAGCTTCAGGTTGGCCTCGTAATACTCTGCCTTATTTTTCACTGGCTTCAGTAAGGAAAATTCTATTTCGAAAACGGGGTTATCATTCAAATCATCGAAAGGTATATCATGAAGGTAAAAATCTTCGAATGGATTGATTGTATTCTTCAGGGCGAACTCGGACGACCCGAAATAACTGAGATGATAATTGAAATTGTATGGGACTTCAGTACGATTGATCATGTGGACCTTCAACGAGTCCACCACCTCATCGCCGAACTCATCGGTAGAGAATACCGGCAGGAATGTCAGCCAAATCCCGTCCACTACCCTGGATGCAGCTGGCTTCTTTTCCTTTCGGACATCATCTACGTACCTCTTTTCCTTCTTTGCGGGTATTTTGTTTTGCCCAGAAAACCGCTTGAAATACGGGAAATCCAGCTGATCGATATATGCAGGAAACTTAACTCCTTTCACCTCTACCATCACCATTTTATTATTGATGATCTCCACTACCTGTCCCTCCTCATCCGAATGAAGGATAAGCACAGTATCACCTACCTGAAACTTCATGCGGCAAAAATAGGCTCTATAGGCGTCTCAAAGTCACTCCAACACTAATTCGAAACAGTAGTTGCCAGTTTACTTTTCTTATATCCGTACAGGAAATAGATGATCAATCCGAGTCCCAGCCACCCGAGGAACCAGGCCCAATTACTCTTGGTCATGCCGGTGAGCAGGTATAAGCAGGTCGTAACACCCATGAGTGGGATAAGTGAAAAATTCTTTATGAATGTTGAAATGGCCAGCACAAGACAAATTACCCAGAAAAGAATCACTGATATCTGGGGAGTAGCGACGTCGAGGAAAGATACTTTTCCAGCCACATAGTCGGGATCGCCGGAGTAGTCGAAGTTGAACAGATCAGTGTAATAGTTGTCGACAGTCAGACCTATCAGCAACATCGTCCCGAGAATAATTGCGGGATAAATGAACTTGCCATTAAAATAGGGTAAGTGAAAACGCCCCGGGATCTTTTCCTTTCGCGGAATCAGCAACACGCCGCCGCACACAAGGACAAAGGCGAAGAGGGTTGCGATGCTGGTAAAATCAAGGACGAAGCTTTTATCAGTAAAAAGTATTGGTATGCCGACAACAAGACCAGTGACAATGGTTGCAAAAGAAGGTGTCTTGAAGCGAGCATGGATCTTCTGGAAAATCGGCGGCAACAGTCCATCCCGGCTCATGCTCATCCATATTCTAGGTTGTCCCATCTGGAAAACGAGAAGTACGCTTGTCATGGCAATCACGGCACAGATCGCCACCAGGAATTGCATCCAGGGGATGTCGAGGTTACCAGCTTCGAAGATAAAGGCCAGTGGATCGCCAACGTTTTCAAACTTTGAATACGCGACGGCACCTGTCAGTACCAAAGTGAGGAGGATATAAACAGTGGTGCAGATCACAAGAGAAAGTATCATGCCGCGCGGAAGATCACGCTGTGGATTCTTGCTCTCTTCGGCCAACACACTGACTGCATCGAAACCGATGTACGCAAAGAATACGCCGGCTACGGCGGCCATCACACCCGAGAAGCCGTTTGGCATAAAGGATCTTACTCCCTCAGTGTCTGCAGGAGTCCAGTTATGAGTAAGCCCGTTTGAAAATATCATAGCACCACCCACCAGGATCACCAGCAACACCACGGCGAGTTTCAGTATCACCATCACGTTGCTGAAGTTCCTACTCTCCTTGATGCCGCGATATACCAGGTAAGTGATGAGTAGGTTGATGAATAGAGCAGGGAGGTCGAAAATCACACGCAGACCGCCTACGATGTTGGCGGAGTTCCAGGCGTTCAGTAATTCTACATTGGCCTTCTTTCCAAGGAATTCCGCTCTTTCTGCACTATCAGTCAGATCCGTTAACCTGCTTACAGCTCCCTTTGCTTCCAGGTAACTGCAGGTAAGATAGTCGGGGAGATGAACATTTAATTTTTCTAAGAACGATGTAAAATAATCGCTCCAACTAAAGGCGACATAAATATTCCCAATTGAATATTCCATGATGAGCGCCCATCCAATGATCCACGCGAACAGCTCACCGAAGCTGGCATAAGAGTAGGTATAGGCACTACCGGCGACGGGTATTCGGCTGGCGAACTCGGAATAACAGAGTGCGGTAAAACCGCAGGCGATACCTGTGATGATGAATAGGATTACGACCCCGGGTCCACCTTTGAATACAGCATCACCAAGACTGCTGAAGCTACCCGCGCCAATGATGGCGGCGATGCCGAAGAAAGTAAGGTCCCTGACGGTCAAAACCCTTTTCAGTCCACCCCCATGCTCCCTATCACCACTTTCGGCAAGTATAGATTCAATCCTTTTTTTCCGGAACAGGGAGCTTGGCATCAGTCAGCGATTTTATTGTGAGTTGTCAGTGGTCAGCGGTGAGTAATACCCCGCCGTTCGAAAGATAACGAAGAATTTGAAATGAGTAATTCGATGACAAAAAATTTTTGCACTTTAAAGCTGACACTCACCATTGACCACTCACTCCTCAGTGGTCTCGCTTCACAAGAAACTCCGCCAATTCTTTCAATGGCTGTTTTCTCACCGCTAATACTGCGATATCCTCCAGGTGAAGGAAGGCCTCGTCGATGAATTTGTTTTTCAACTCGAGTGCCCATTCGTCTACTTTGCAATCTCGAAAAATGGCGAGCACTTTTCCTACCTTATCCTCCCCATCTTGCAACAAAAGCCTCTTGAGTTCCTGCTGCTGCTTTGGGGAGGCTGTCTCTAGTGCATGTATGAGTAAGAAAGTCTTCTTGTTCGACATGATATCACCGCCTACTTGCTTGCCGAACCGGTCGGGATCGCCAAATGCATCGAGATAGTCATCCTGTACCTGGAAGGCGAGTCCGAGTTTGCGTCCGAACTCATAAACAAGATCCTGGTTTCTTAGGCCTGCCCCTCCGAGGATCGCCCCTAACTTCAGGCTTGCGGCTAGCAAGACGGAAGTCTTCAACTCGATCATCCTTAGATATTGCTCAAAGGAGATGCTCTCAAGTTTCTCGAAATCCATATCATACTGTTGTCCTTCGCACACCTCTCTGGCAGTTGCATTAAACAGGCTTTGTACCTGGCGAATCACGGTGAGACTTACGTTATTCATCAATTCGTACGCTGCAATTAGCATGACATCGCCCGATAAAATAGCGGTGCTTTCTCCAAACCTCGTATGAACCGTCTCCTGCCCACGTCGAAGTGGAGCCTTGTCCATGATGTCGTCGTGTATCAGCGTAAAATTGTGGAATAGCTCAATGGCCGATGCCATTTCCCAGGCATCGGGACGTATTTCGTCGAAGAGTTCATTGCCCATCAGGCAGAGTACGGGGCGGATCCTCTTCCCTCCTATTTTTAGGAAATACTCATTGGGTGCATAGAGGCTTGCGGGCTCTGCCGGAAAATGTTTCTGGCTAAAATGAGTGGCAAACTGTGCAGATAGTTGTTCGAATGATTGCATGGATTAAAATAAGGCTGTCACTTTTTCTTTTTCGTCTTATGCTTAGGAATCTCATCTTCCTCAATTGGCGCCGCTTCTTTCGTGAGTTCGGCGGCTATTACCCATTCGTAATCCAGTTGCCTCTTGGTAAGGTTAGCGGCAACGACCTTTATCCAGACCTTGTCTCCCATCCTGAACTTCCGTCCGCTTCGCTGTCCTACGAGGCAGTAATCTGCCTCTGCGTGCCTGAATTCATCATATTCGAGGAGACTGTTAACACTAACTAGCCCTTCACACTTGTGTTCGATCGTTTCTACCCAGAACCCAAAGCTGGCTACACCACTGATCACACCTTCGAATTCTTCGCCGAGGTAATTCTTCATGTACTGAACCTGCTTATACTTATTTGCTGCTCGCTCGGCCTCCATCGCCGCCCGCTCCCGGTCACTGCAATGCTTGCATTTTTCTTCGAGTTTCTTATCGGGCACGATGTGATTGTCTAGCGCTTCCTGTAATATTCTATGTGCAATTACATCGGGGTACCTGCGTATGGGGGAAGTGAAATGACAATAGTGTTGAAATCCAAGTCCATAGTGACCAACGTTTACAGTCGTATATTTTGCTTTCGCCATGGTACGGATACCCAGTTGCTCCAGTACGTGCTGCTCTGGTCTTCCGTGTGCATCCTTTAACAGTTGGTTAAAAGATGCTGCGATCGCGTCGGGTGACGATGAGTCGAATTTGTGACCGAACTTCTTTGCGAAAGCCACGAATGGCAATAATTTTTCTTCGTCTGGGTCATCGTGTATGCGGTATGGAAATGGCACTGCTTTTCCTTTCACCTTCAATTTTGAAATGTATTCTGCCACATAGCGGTTGGCCAGAAGCATGAATTCCTCGATCAGCTGATGCGATTCTTTGCTCTCCTTGACCATGATGCCAATCGGGTCACCTTTTTCATCAAGTTTGAACCTCACTTCCGTCGATGAGAAATTAATAGCGCCCTTGTTGAATCTCTTTTTGCGCATGCGTTGGGCCATGTCATTCAACAAGAGAATTTCATCCTTATATAACCCTTCCTTTTCCTCGATGATGGCCTGTACGTCCTCATAGGTAAAACGATGATCTGAATGGATGACGGTCCTTCCCAGCCAGTGTTGCTTGACTTCGCCTTTCGGAGTGACCTGGAACATTGCAGAGAATGTAAGTTTATCCTCTTTTGGCCGAAGCGAGCAAAGTACGTTGGAGATGTGTTCGGGCAGCATTGGGTTTACGCGGTCGGGCAGGTAAACCGAAGTGGCCTTTTGGTATGCTGCTTTATCGAGTGGCGTCTCGGGTTCTACATAATAGCTAACATCCGCGATA